>JALYPI010000049.1 GCA_030856445.1 Bacteroidota bacterium | reverse complement strand
TTTCTGGAGTGTCCCATGCCACGCGCTTTCATGATTACGAAGGTTCTTCTGCGTTCTGCCTCCACCTCAGCGTCCTCAACCATAAACCAGGTATCTACCATGGGTGAGATTCCTTCATCGCTTGGATTATGTTCTATCAACTTCTCGGTAATTGCCGCTGTATAGATTACCGTTATCCCTTCAGATTTTAAAAAATCCACGAACCTGGTGAGCATCAGCCTTATGCCACTATTGGGGCCTTCAGACATTAAATTGGTGATGGGGTCAAGAATAATAGCGAAGGGTTTAAATTCTTTCACCATATTTTTAACAGAAATAAAATGCAACTCAAGGTTCTGTATGGTAGGCCGTGATGAATAAAAATGAAGGAAGCCCGATTTAACAGCTGGATTTAAATCTAATCCGACAGATTGCATATTCCTGATTATCTGGTCTGGGGATTCTTCAAAAGCGCAAAAAATGCAGTGTTTCTTATCTTTACAAACATTAATTGCGAATGCGGTAGCAACGCTTGTTTTGCCTGTGCCGGCAGTTCCTGATATAAGCGTGCTGCTTCCAACGTAGTAGCCTTTTTTATCCAGTATTTCGTCCAGGTCCTTGATGCCTGTTGAAATTATTTTTGAACTTATTTGTTGAATCAGCGGTTCACTTATTATAGGAAGCACCGTGATTCCTTTTTCTTCAATAAAAAATGGATACTCATTGTTGCCATGAATGGAACCACGGTATTTAACTACCCGTAATCTTCTGGAAGTAACCTGATTCTCCACACGGTTATCCAGCATTATTACGCAGTCAGCTACAAATTCCTCCAAACCGTGGCGGGTAAGAAAGTTGTCTCCAATTTCCCCCGTAATTATCGCAGTTACTTTTTTTTCTTTCAGCCAGCCAAAAAGCCTTTTAAATTCTGATCGGAGTATCAAATAATCAATACCGTAAAACAGTGTATCCAAAGAATCAAGCACTACGCGTTTGGCTTTTACTTTGTCAATTGCTTGCCCGATCCTTACAAACAGGCCTTCAAGGTCATATTTGCCTGTTTCCGTAGTTTCATCCCTGTTGCTGATCTGCACATGTTCCATGTATATTTTATTATTGGCAAGATGTGTTTCAATATCAAAACCCATGGATTTGACATTCAGGATCAACTCCTCTGTTTTTTCCTCAAAGGAAATGAACACACCGGGCTCATTAAACTGGGTGATTCCTTTTTCAAGAAATTCCATGGACATAATGGTTTTTCCGCATCCTGTATTGCCCAGAAGGAGCGTAGGACGGTTTTTGGGCAGCCCCCCGGTTGTAATATCATCCAGTCCCAGAATGCCAGTAGGGGATTTGGGGAATTTAAAAGGCTTGGTCGTTATTTTTTTCTTTTTCATGGTTTTTAATGGTATTTGTCATTAACATGCTTTCTTTAAATTAGTTCAAAATGAGTTACTGGTTGGGTAAATCAATTAAAATTGCAGTTCCTTTATCTAATTCAGATTTCAGTTTAATATTTCCACCTAATTTGGCTACTACATCTTTAACTATATATAAGCCAAGGCCAGAGCCAGAGCTTACTTGTGAAGCCCTGAAAAACATTTCAAATACTTTTTTATGGTGTTTTTTTTCAATGCCTATGCCGTTATCATTAATAACAATGTGCGCAAATTCATTGTCAACTATAATTTCAATTTCAATGCAGGAGTTTATTTCAGCAGGATTACAGTAAATCAGTGCATTTGAAATCACATTGTTTAAAATGATAGAAATGCGTCCTTTATCAGAAATAAATGGAACTTCTTGTTGCAATCGTATATCCAGTTTGATTTTTTTTGTCCCTTCTAAATAAGAGTAATTTTCCCATGCCTCTGCAATAAGTTCCTCAAAATCAATATGTGTAAATTTTATTTCAAGCCTTGTATTCCATGAATAATCAAGAATTATTTTAATAAAATCATCTAATTTATTTATAGCGTTCCTGGCCTTATCAATTAAAATTTTTTGCTGGTCCAGGTCCTTTTCCATACCTATAATATTTAATAGCCCCATAATATTGGTAAGTGGTGCCCTTAAATCATGGGAAATGCTATAAACAAAATGGTCAAGTTCAGAATTTGTTTTTTCCAGTTCATAATTGTAATCCAACAATTGTTTCTCCGCTTGCTTTTTTTCTGAAATATCAATGTATAAGCAGTAATAACCAATTAAAATATCATTGGAAACATGAGGATAATTAACCAACAGCACATCAATTATTTTTTTGTCTTTTCTTTGGCGTATCGTTTCTATCTGGGTAAAATTTGAATACTCTAGTTTGTGAAAGGTCTCCTTATATTTATCCTTCTTTTTTTTGGGTATTATAATACTTAACTTCTTCCCACAAGCCTCCTCTTCATTAAATTGAAAAAGATTTGTAAAACTTTTATTGATTTTAATTATGTTGTCATTTAAATCGGAAAGTGATACAGCAAATGGAGTAGCATTGAATAGTTCATCAAAGTAAAATTTTTGGCGGTCAATTAGCGCCTCTGCTTTGTTTATCTCGGTAACATCGGTAGCAATTTTAAGGATTGCGGTAACATTTTTATATTTTATTAGCGTGGCCACCACACAAACCTCTATAATATCTTTGTTCTTTTTTATGTTTCTATAGGAAATCTTCACATCCTGGCCTGATTTTATTTTTTTTATTGCTTGTTCTGCTTTATCACAATCTTCAGGGTAAACTATGTCTTTAAAGTTTAATTGCAGGAATTCTTGCTTGCTGTAACCAAATTGTTGCACTGCTTTAGGATTAACTTCCAAAAACTTCAAATCCTTTAATTGAATAATAATTATAGGCAATGGTGACTTGTCAAAAACAACCTGATTCGAAATTTCATTATCGGAATGATTCATTAATTTATCTTTTAATTTAAAGATAATCAATATTAATAATAATAAAAATGGCTCCTTTTATACCATTACTAAATATGTTTCAGTTTACTGGAATTCCTGTATAATGCCGATAGAGTAGCTGTTATAGGCCATGCTTTTGGACTATTACAGATACCGTATCGGTATTAGTGATAACATCAGGACTCAACAGCATTTCCGCTCAAAAGATCTCCCCTATAGCTGCTGTGATACTCGTAGTTATTCAAATAAAAACTTGTATTAATTCTTGTTGGTGATACTTATTTTGTCAGTCTATGGGCTTACTATTTACTTTTATTTGTCAGTTTATATCCTTACATTTGCACTTGTTTAGTCAGCATATAAACTTACGATCATGAGAAAGAAATCATTACAGATACAGCAACTCCACAGCAAAATGCTGGTAGTAGCGACAATGAAGAAAATAACGCCACCTCCCACCGGATGGATAAAAGCAGTACGCACTGCTTTAGGCATGTCCTTGAAGCAATTAGGCAATAAAATCTCCATCACCAAACAAAGCCTTCAGGATATTGAACGCAGGGAAAAAGACGGCTCAATCACCCTAAAAACCTTGAGAGATGCCGCCAACGCATTAAATATGGAATTGGTGTACGGCTTTGTGCCCAAAGATGGCTCATTGGAGGCTATGATAGAAAAACGGGCAACTGAATTGGCAACCAAAATAGTCCTCCGCACTGCCAATACCATGAAACTCGAAGACCAGGCCAATTCCATAAAGCGAATTAAAAAAGCCATCAAAGAAAGGACGGCTGAAATTGTAAACGAAATGCCTAAAATCTTATGGGATTAGATTTAGACTACATAGATGGACAAACTCCCTTAAACGAAGATGAAAAAGACGGGCTGCTCATTCCTACCATTGCCACCCGTGGCGAGTTAGATGAATTTGAGCAACAGAATATTGAACAGGCCGTGCAATGGACCCTAACCCGGCACTTTAAGCAGCCGGATGTTTTCACCGAAGCCTTTATACGGGATGTTCATAAAAGAATGTACAACCAGGTTTGGGCATGGGCAGGTGAGTTCAGGAAAACCAATAAAAATATTGGGGTTGATAAATGGCAAATACCAACGGAGTTAAAAACTTTGTTGGATGATGTGATTTACTGGGCTGAGCATAACACCTACCCACCCGAAGAAATTGCCGTTCGGTTTAAACACCGCATCGTTAGTATTAATTGCTTCCCAAATGGCAACGGGCGGCACAGCCGGTTAATGGCCGACATCATTATAGAAAAAATATACAAGCAGCCTGTTTTCAATTGGGGTGCTGCCAACCTTTCCAGCGAGGGTGATGCCAGGGCAGACTACCTTAAAGCAGTAAAAACGGCCGACAATGACGACTACAGTTTGCTGCTGGCTTTTGCCCGGTTATAACTCATACCTTTTGCCAAAGATGAGTTTGATAGTTTGAGGTTGCAAAATGAAACTTCAAAAGGTAGAGGAGGAATAAGGTATTTGCCTTATGCCTTTAAGGAACAGGGAGTAGCTATGTTATACCAATTGTATTTATATTTTAGTCCAAACTAAAATATAAATTTTACAATGGTTAATGCCGGGCCTACATGAAAATAGCACAATGAAAGGAGTCCCGACTTTCGGGACGAACACCATCTGGCCTCTTATAAACAAATTATTTTCAGATGAAATTAGACTATATTGGATGTGTGAGCGGTATATATATGCTTGCTATAGGCCAAGATCCAGGTTTCTGCTTTTTACAGAATGAGTTTTCAACAAAACGACACAAGGTTTCAACAATCATTTCCTTTCCTATAAAAATATTCGTTATTTTATTGCATATTTTTAAGTTTTAATGATAATAGGTTTTTACCATGAAGGTTTTATACTTACACGGACTCGATTACACCACGCTCTATAAAAAACACACCAGAATTTTTAAATTACTGGAAGAAGGGAATTTTGCCGCATTGGATATAAAGAAAATCCCCGAATACGGATTGTATCGCTTAAAGCTGGATTATGCCAACCGTCTGTTATTCCAACTTGGGCGTCATAATACGGAAACCTGCATAATGCTGCTCGAAGCAATTTATAATCATGAATATTCCGCATCCAGGTTTCTACGTGGCAAACGGATAGATGAAAACCGCCTGATCAAGGTGGTCTCTTCTGAAAACAACACCGATGTAGTTGAATTGCCATACCTGCACCCAGCCGGTACAAAGTTTCATTACCTTGATAAGATCATCAGTTTTGACGATCAACAGCAGGATTTTTTTTCAATGCAAACACCTGCAATTATCATAGGTTCGGCTGGAAGCGGTAAAACTGTGCTGACACTGGAAAAGATAAAAGCCCTGAGGGGAGATATCCTGTATATCACCCTTTCTTCCTTTTTGGTGCAAAATTCAATCAAATTGTATTATGCGGAGAACTATGAAAATGAAGATCAGGATGTTGATTTTCTCTCCTACAAAGAGTTCCTGGAAACATTCCGGATACTTACGGGGAAAGAGATCGATTTCAGAACCTTTGAGGGATGGTTTCTCCGGCATCGCAATACAGTAAAAATTAAAGATGCACATAAGCTCTTCGAGGAGTTCGGTGGGGTCATCACGGGGCTGCAGGTGGATCGGGAATATTTAAGCAGGGAGGAATACCTGGCCCTGGGCGTCCGGCAGTCTGTTTTTCTTAAAGAAGAGCGTGAACAGGTATATTTCCTTTTCGAAAAATACCTCTCTTTTCTGAAGGAGCATAATTATTATGATCTGAATATTATTTCACACCAATGGTTACAGTTTTGCCATTCGCGATATGATTTTATAGTTATTGACGAAATCCAGGACATTACCCCGGTAATATTGAACCTTATTTTAAAATCACTCAAAAAACAAGGGCAATTCATTCTTTGTGGCGATTCAAACCAGATTGTTCATCCGAATTTTTTTTCATGGGCAAACATAAAATCACTATTCTATAAAAATAAAAATCTTGCTTACGACACCATAAAAATCCTTCATACCAATTATCGCAATTCCCCTCAAGTAACGGATATTGCCAACAAGCTCCTTAAGCTTAAAAATGCGCGTTTCGGTTCCATTGATAAAGAGAGCACCTATCTGGTAAACACGGTTTCAACACGCAGGGGTGAAATACATTTACTTTCAGATAACCGGAAAAACCATTTGGAGTTGGATGATAAAACCAGATCAAGTACCCGGTTTGCTATTATTGTGATGCGAAATGAAGATAAAGCAGAGGCCCGGAAAATATTCCGTACTCCATTGCTTTTTTCCATTCATGAAGCCAAAGGGCTTGAATATGAAAATGTCGTGCTTGTTAATTTTGTAAGCAATTACGATAAAGAATTCCGGGATATTACTGAAGGAATGGATAAACAAATTATTGATCCGGATGAAATTAATTTTTCGCGGGCAAAAGATAAAACCGATAAGTCGCTGGATGTTTACAAGTTTTACATCAACTCAATGTATGTCGCCATTACGCGTTCGGTACAGAACCTATACCTTTTGGAAGCCTCCCCAAAACACAGGCTGTACGATATTCTTGGGCTTACAAACGTGCAGGAGCAAATAAACCTGAAAGTAAAGGCTTCAACTAAGGAAGAATGGAACAAAGAAGCGGCAAGGCTAGAGCAGCAGGGAAAAACTGAACAGGCGGATGCCATTAGAAACACCATTTTAGGATCAATTCAGAAAACTCCCTGGGTCCCTCTCACGCTCGAAAATATTGATCAACTGAAAAAAGAGGCTCTGAGTGCTGAAAACTTTAACAAAAAAGCCAAAGACAGGTTATTTGATTTTGTTTTGCTTTATGATGATGATGAAACGGCTTTTTTGTTGGAACAGTCGGGATACAAGCGTGCGGAAAAGTTTAGTGAGGAACGGAATTCGGTGTTCAGGAAAAATTACACAAATTATCTGAGCAATAATGTGAAAGCAGTGATGAATGAAGTCAATAAATATGGGGTTGACTATCGCGATGTATTCAACCTTACTCCTTTAATGGCATCGGTAATGGCAGGCTCGGATAAAATTGTTAAAGAATTGCTTGAGGCAGGGGCTAACACAAACCATAGGGATAATTTTGGCAGAAATGTGGTTCAACTGGCAATATTTCAGAGCTATTTTTCAACTCAATACATTGCAACCAGAATCGGGATGATTTACCCCCTGGTTGTAACCGATAATATTAAAATAAAAGTTGATGACCGGCTCATTAAGATCAATAACCACACGATTGATTATTTTGTCCTTAATTTTTTGATTGCGGTTCAGTCATCGGTGATCTTAAAAAAGAATTTTTATGAAAACAAGGGTATGAAAGTGGATGATTTTCTTGAAAAATTCATTTTGTTCCCTGAAAACATCTTATATGATTACCGCAAGAAAAGGGCATACCTGAGCGCCCATCTTTCAAAAAACGAGGTTGACCGGAAATCCCCGGACAACCGGAAACTTTATAAGAGGGTGGAACGCGGAAATTATGTTCTTAATACAAACTTAGAAATATTTATTGATGATTCCTGGCTGAATATTTACGAACTGATGAAAACTGACAGGATTACAAGAGATAACTTTCTTTTCACTTTAAGAGAGGAAGTTAAAAAGTATGAAGAGGCCATAATAACACTAAGCCGTAAACGAAACTCTTATTATCATTCTGAATTTCACACGAAATCAATAAACGACAGCATCGCCCAATGTCAGAAGCAGTTGGCTACAGTAAGAACCGAAATGAAAAAAGCTATCGAAAAAAAGAATAAAAGCTACCTTTCCCCTGATATTATTGGGAAAACCCCGGCAGTTTAAATTTCATGGTTACCTCACCTGTTTTATGGTCGATCTCAATTTTTTGGTTCTCCGTCCCTAAATCTTTGCCGGTACTCATTTTGTATAAGCCGGAAAGAAATCCCATCCCTTTATTCATTACTTCTTCCATTTGAGCGAACTTAACGGCATTGGATTCCTGCTGTATTTTTACTTCTTCTTGTTTAATAGGGTCTTCCAAATCGGCTGTTGAGAGCGGAGTAATTTTATCCTCATCAGCATCATTTTCAGAAAACAATTCGGTTTGGGATTCATTTCCTTCCACCTCTTCTGTTTGCACTCCCTCATCATAATCAAAGGAGGCAGGAATCTTTTCCTGCTCGGCAATCATATTTTCCAGGTCCTTCAAAAATTGTGAGCGGCCTTTTTCAGAAAAATCTACAAAATCGGTTTTAGCACCGCTGTTTAGCACGCTGTCGAAAAGGTTCTGCTTCACCAGCAAACCCGATGCAATTCTAGTTTCAATGGAATTTTTAGTGATCAGGTTAATTACCGTCAGGTGCTTGTTTTTTTGACCCAGGCGGTCAATCCTGCCAATCCTTTGATTTTTTTTGGCAGGGTTCCATGGAAGTTCAAAGTTAATGACCGTGTCGGCAGCCTGAAGGTTCAGTCCTGCCCCTCCGGCTTCGGTAGAGAGGAATATCCGGCAGTCATCATCCTTTTCAAATTTCCTAATCAGCTCCCCCCGTGTTTTCACAGGGACTTTTCCATTTAATTCAACAAACCCGATATTGTTTTTCCTGAGCATTTCCCCGAATAACTTGTGCATCAATATCCATTCTGAAAAGATAATAACCTTACGATTGTTGTTTTTCAAATCCAGTTTGTCAAGTAAAATATATTCCAGTTCCTGGAGCTTGGGTGAATGATTGGTTTCTTTGTCAATCAGAAAAGTGGAATCGCAAACCATTCTCATGCTGGTCAACAACAACTGCAATTTTTGCAGATCAAAAGGGGTAAGGAACTTCTTGCGTATGATTTGTGCCACTCCCTTTGCATAGGATGCATGATAATTTTCCTGTTCAGGGTGCATATTCACCGGAATATCTATGTGCCTGACATTTGGCAACTGGCTCAGTACTTTTTGTTTTTCCCTGCGAAGGAGTATGGGCCTAACCTTTTCATTGAGTTGTTGAAGGTTATAATAGCCATTGATCTTGTTGATCTTTTCGGGATCAAAAAGGCAGTGTTTCCAGGAAAATTCCCACAAAGGCCCAAAAAAGTGAGGATCCAGTACACTTACAATTGAAAAAAGGTCGATCAACTTATTTTCTATGGGGGTACCTG
>JALYPI010000036.1 GCA_030856445.1 Bacteroidota bacterium | reverse complement strand
CTTTCAATTCAAAAATAAAAGGATTTAGAGCTAATTTAAGAGGTGTAACAGATGTTAAATTTTTCCTTTTTAGATTAGAAAAGCTCTTTGCTTAATAGGGTTACTCCCCAGAAAATGGATGTGACCCGATACTTTCTTTAGGTTAAAAGAATTTTAGATAGTAAGCTTATAACCAAGCCCGAAAATACACATTATCCCCAACTTTGTGCTGATTTCCTTTTAAGTTTTATATTCAAAGTTGTTTTTTTGGGAATTATAACACGGCTATCTCTGCTAGGATCAGAAATGATAATTTGATCAAACAATTTCTGTCGTTACAAAGTGTATAATAAAGCAGGGGGAAATTTTAAATAAATTTAATCTTCTTGTTCTGCTTCTTTTTCTTCCATTTCCTTTCTTGCTTTTTCAAACTTTTTCTTTTCTTTTTCAAAATCTTTTTTCGATTTAGGTTTCTTGATCCTTTTGGCCGGATCATCTTTAGAAACATTAAGAGTTATGGCAACTATAGGATAAGCAAAAGAAAAACTACGGTCAATAAAAACAGGAATTTGAATGCCAAGAACTTTGCCCTCAAAAGAGATCATGGGCATAAATATTACATTGCTAAAACGGTCGTAGTCAATATAAATATTTCCTACATCAAAATTCCCGATTATAAATGCGCCTTCAATTCCAAATTTTATTTTAAACTTTTCAGAATTGTAAAGTGCCAGTTTAGATTGAATATTTAGCCTGCTTGCTCTAAAAGCGGTAGTTGCCCCGCCCTCTACATATAGAATGCCTGCAGGGTTAAACTCATATGAAGCTCCCAAGCCAGTCATTGAAGCAATAATCTTAAAGCTGTTATCCGCTTGGGCAAACGAATTAGAAGAAAATGCCAAAACGAAAATAATTGCCGTAGAAACAGTTAATTTTTTCATCAAACTTATATCTATGCTTTTAACGCAGTTGTTTTAAAAAATTGCTTCAAATTTAGGACAATTGAAACATTTTTCCTGGTAAAGATTTAACTATTCCTGAAAATTCCAGGTTTAATAATAAAGCAGCTGCTTTACTTGTGCTTATTTTAGATGCAATACATAAATTATCAATTGCCATTACACCTTTTTCTTTTAATATATTTACTAATATTTCTTCTTCGGAACTAAGTGTTACAAACATTTGCTTTTGTATGCTTTTTTTGCCTGTGTCTTCCCATCCAAGATTAAAAATTAAATCTTCAGAAGACTCAATTAATGCTGCCATATTTTTTTTTATCAAGTAATTACAGCCCTCAGAATAAATGTCTCCTGCTCTTCCTGGCACTGCAAACACATCTCTGTTATATGAGTTAGCTATTCCTGCGGTTATTAACGCACCGCCTTTTTTTCCTGCTTCTATTACAATTGTGGCATCTGACATTCCTGCTATAATTCTGTTTCTTTTAGGAAAATTTTCCCTCTCAGGAGTTGCCTCACTTAGAAATTCACTTACTAGTCCTCCGTTTTCAAGCATGCTTTGTGCAATTGTTTTATGAGCAGAGGGGTATAAGCGGCTTAATCCATGACCAAGAGCAGCTACAGTTTGAATGTTGTTTTTAATAGCTGCTTTGTGAGCAGTTATATCAATGCCATAAGCCAGCCCGCTTACAATCATTATATTAAAACCAGAGATCTCCTCTATTAATTGGTTGCAAAAGCTTTTGCCATATTCAGTAGCCTTTCTGGTTCCTACAATACTGATTACTCTCTTTGGTGAAAAATCAATCTCTCCTTTACAATAAAGCATGACAGGGGCATCCTGACAATTTTTTAATCTACTTGGGTATGCTTTATCCAGAAAGAATAGAGCTTTAATGTTGTTTTTATTGATGAAGTTTATTTCTTGCTCAGCCTTTTGCAAGGCTTGGGTTTTTCCTTCTTCAATTTTTTGGATTTTTCCGGATAATTTATTGAAAGTAGATTTTTTTTCATTGAAAAGGGCCTCTGCACTTCCAAAATAGGTAAGGAGCTTTTTTGCTGTAATAACACCAATGCCAGGAAGCAATGAAAGTGCAATTTTATATTTTAACTCTTCTGACACAGCTAAAAAAGATTATGTTAACAACAAGATAAACATTTTTTCTTGTTGTTTTCTTTTTTTTAAAAGCCTCTTGTTACCAGAATTTATAGTCTTTATATCCCTTAGTAAATTCTTCTGGAGAAAAATCAGGATTTAAAATCAGGTTCCTATATTCATATTTTGCATAAAGTCCTTTGTCGTCAAACATCATCAGTACTAAAGGAAGATAGTTTTCCTTATTAATATAAATGATTGTTTTCTTTGCATAGGCTGAAGGTACTTTAATTTGTTGCCCAGCACTTACATTGTAATAATCCTTAATGTTAGGATTTATTTCCACTATCATGTATTCACTTACATTGAGTTTTTTTGCAATAGAAATAACATTTTCTCCACTTTTAACAGTGTATGGAATATAACTAAAATCAGGTGCGTCAATCACAACTACATAACAGTCTTTTTCTTCCCATTTAATTGTGCCCTTAAGATGAAAGGCCTTGTCAAAATCATCTCCTGATTTTACTACTGCTGCCTTAATTATTTCAGCAAAATAGGTAAAACCAAGTTCGAAAATAGTATGGTGTTGCCCTTTTCTTAATATTGAGCTGTTAGGATCAAGATTAAGGTTAAAATAGGGGATTGAGCTGGATTTTATCAGGGCATTGTTATTGTTGCTGCCTTCTACGTATAATATTTCAGCGCTTTTTATTTTAAGATAAGCTTTAAAAGGCTTTGTTTGAAGCTTTGTGGTGTTTATGCCGGATTCTAATTTTCCATCAATTCTCTCTGTTAATTGGCTATTGTATTTTAAGGTTTTTACTTTACTAACAGCCTCAAGCATTTTATTAATCAGTTCTTTGGTAGAAGTTTGAGCAATACAGGAGTTTATTCCTGAATTAAAAAAAACAGCAAACAAGAAAATCGTAAAGGTGAATCGATAAGGAGATTTCTTAGTTACCAAAGGAGTTGCCATTTTTTTAATTAATGTAAATATATTTCAAATTTTCCTCAATTTACACAATGATACAAATAAAAGCAAATCATCAGACACAAAGATTATAAATAACTATTTTTACAAAATTAAATTGTTTACTATGTTGCAAATAACAGGCATTATTCCCGCTCGATACGCTTCCCAAAGACTACCAGGCAAACCCCTTGCCATGATAAAGGGAAAAACCATGATTCAAAGAGTTTATGAACAGGCCATGATGTGCCCTGAATTCAATAGTGTTGTGGTAGCTACAGACGATGAAAAAATATTTTCACATGTAATCGATTTTGGGGGTAAAGCAGTGATGACAAGCCCCAACCATAGTTCAGGTACAGACAGGTGCTATGAGGCAGCTTGTAAATTGAACATTCTTGAAGATGATCATATTATCATTAATATTCAGGGAGATGAACCCTATATTCAGCCAGAGCAAATCAGAGAATTATTAAATTGCTTTAACTCAAAACAAACCCAAATTGCAACCTTAGTTAAAGAAACTCGTAATAATGAGGAAATCTTTAATGTATCAAAGCCTAAGGTTGTTATAAATAATAAAAAACAAGCTTTGTATTTTAGTCGTTCTCCTCTTCCTTATATATGTAATGCAGAACCTGAGTTTTATGCTCAAAATCATGCCTTTTTAATACACATTGGCTTGTATGGCTACAGACTAGGAGCATTAAAAAAGATTTCTGCATTACCGCCTTCTTCTCTTGAAAAGGCAGAAGCGCTGGAACAACTAAGATGGCTGGAAAATGGGTTTAGTATTCAAACGGAATACACTAAATTTGACTCCTTTTCAGTGGATACCATTGAAGATTTACAAAAATTAAATGAAAAATCGGATGAATTTTGCTAATTTTGCAGCATTACAACTGAAACACAAATGAAGATAGAAAAATATATACGGGAACTTTTACTTTGGAATGACTGTGTTATTATTCCAGGGCTTGGAGGTTTTGTAACTAATTATTTGCCGGTAGAAATAAATACATCCAAACATTTATTTACTCCACCCTCTAAAAAGATCACTTTTAATAAAAGCTTAAAAAACAATGATGGTCTTTTGGCTAATCATATTGCTATTACTGAAAATATAAGTTTCTACCAAGCTGTAAATATTATTGAAGAAGCTGTTATTAGCAGTCTTGAAATATTAAATAAAGGCAAACGAATTTCAATAAAAGAAATTGGGGTTTTGTATTTTAACAAAGAGCAAAACCTACAGTTTGAACCTTCCAATGAAACCAACCTTTTAATTGATTCATTTGGTCTTACTGATTTTCACTCCCCGCTAATTAAAAGAGAGCCGCTTTATAAAAAGATTGAAAAACAATTTAAAGACAGGCCAGCTGTTGGTTCTGAGAGAAAATCCAAGTTTAAAAAATGGGCTGTTACTATTGCTGCATTGCCTGTTCTTGCTGCAATGGCTTGGCTGCCATTAAAAACAGATGTTTTTTATGATCTTTCAGTAAATTATTCTTCCCTTATTCCTTTTTCATCCAGTTCAGCACCTGTTTTTACTCCAAGAGAGGATCATGCATCTTTTAATCTTGTTGAATCTTCAGATGAACTTGATCAAGCAGAGTTTTTAATAAATTCTGAAGAAATTATAGTGATTGAGGATGTGACTACTAAAGAAAGTATTGAGGTTTTAGATGAAGCAGTGATTAATGTTGCAGCTAAAACAAATATAAAGGAAATTGCAATACCAGAAAGCAATGATAACTTTCATGTGATTGCCGGCTGTTTCGGTGTGATAGAAAATGCTGAAAAAATGATTTCCAAACTCAAATCCAATGGTTACAATGCCAAAATAGTGGATCAGAACAAGGGCTTTTATAGAGTTTCCTACAAAGGCTTTAATACTAAAGAAGAAGCAATAGATTTACTTGTAAGTTTAAAAAGCCAGGAAAATAAGTCAGCCTGGATATTAACTAAAGAATAGCAGAATTTTTTTCTAAAGAAAAGATAAAAAACATCTGTTTAATAATCATTTCAACCCAAATATTTCCCAACAATTGGCATTCGCCTTCCGGGCCCAAATGCTTTATTTGAAACCCTTAAGATTGGTGGTGCCTGTTTTCTTTTATATTCATTGTTATTTACTAGTTTAAGAATTCTTTTAACCGTGAGTTCGTCAAATCCTAAGTTAATTATTTCCTGAGGTCCTTTTTTGTTTTCAATATATTCAAACAATATTTTATCCAGAATTTCATAGGCAGGAAGAGAATCAGAATCTTTTTGATCTGGTCTTAGCTCTGCACTTGGAGGTTTTGAAATTGTATTAGTTGGAATTATTTCTTTTTCCCTGTTTACAAATTTGGCGAGTTCAAAAACTTCTGTTTTATAAACATCGCCAAGCACAGATAATCCTCCACACATATCTCCATATAAAGTTCCGTATCCCACAGCCATCTCACTTTTATTAGAAGTATTCAGTAATATTGAACCGAATTTATTGCTGATAGCCATTAAGATTACTCCTCTGCTTCTGGCTTGTAAATTCTCTTCCGCCAGCCCAAAAGGCAAGTCTTTAAACTGAGGTTCAAGTGTGCTTATGAAACTATCAAAGATTGTTGTTATATTGGTAATATTATATGGGCAGCCTAAATTGGTAGCAAGGTCAACTGCGTCTTTTACTGAATGATCAGATGAAAACATAGAAGGCATTAATACAGCCTGAACGTTTTTTGGTCCTAATGCTTCTGCAGCTATAGCTAAAGTTAAAGCAGAGTCGATTCCTCCGGAAAGTCCCAGCACAGCCTTGCTAAATTCCATTTTAGAAAAATAATCCTTTACACCTAGCACCAATGCCTGATAAATGGCTTCCGTAGTTGAAGGAATTTTCCTGGGATTACTCTTGTAACCAGTTTCTATCTCCTTTAAATTATATACCTTAAAATCCTCTTTAAAATAATCCATTTCCTCTAAAATAGTTCCACTAGAGGAATAAACCATGGAGTTACCATCAAAGATCAATTCAGTTTGAGCACCGACCTGATTTACATAAAAAAGAGGCAATTTGTAACGTTCTGCATTCTTTTGCATAAGTCTTTTTCGCAAATCAGAATGTCCGTATGAGAAGGGGGAAGCGGCTATGTTGATCATTACATCAGGCTTTTGGCCAATAAGAACCTCCATTGGGGTATTTCTGTATAGCTTATTTTCTTCTTCAATATTCCAAAGATCTTCACATATTGTTAATGCAATGTTTAACCCTTTATGGGTAATAATTTTAAAATCTGAAGCTGGCTCAAAATACCGGTACTCATCAAATACATCATAATTGGGAAGTAACCCTTTATTGTAAATTGACTGAATTTTATTATCAGAGATAAAATAAGCTGAATTGAACAATTTTTTTCCTTCAGCATCCGGATTAATTGATGGAGCACCAACTATTACAGCAATATCATTGGCTGCTGCTGTGATTTTATCTATAGAAGCTTTGCATTGGTTGATATAATCATCAAATTCAAGAAAATCAAGTGAAGGATAACCGCATACAGCTAGTTCTGAGAAAACTACTATGTCTGCTTGTTCATTTTTAGCTTTTTCAATATACTGGATAATTTTGGAGGTGTTACTTTCAAAATTTCCAATGTGATAATTGAGTTGTGCTAATGCAATCTTCATAAAAGGTTTGCTGGAATTAAAATCTAAAAAAAATCCCGGATCAACAGTGTAATCCGGGATTGAAAATGAAATCAATAATTTAAAAAAGGATCCCTATGTTAAGAGCAACGTAATTAGTTGTAGCTTTTTGTTCTAGATTTTTATGTTCATTAAATGAATCAGCTGTTGTTTTGTCCATTATGTCATTTGATTTTTTCTTAAGTGCATTGGTAAAACCATTGCTGTAATTAACAGATACAACCAAAGCAGTATTTCCTACCAGGTTATATTCAATTCCTGCTCCCAGGTTAAGAGCTATTCTAAATAATTGAGTGTCTTTTGATATGTCTAAGCTCTCAGGTCTTTCTACCTCATTGCCTTGTCTGAAAGTAGCATCTGTAAAACTTCCTTTATCATTAGCTCTTACCTTAGATTTAAAACCTAAGTTAAAACCAAACTGGCCAAAATATTTCATATAACCAATTTCGTTTGTTCTCATTTTTAAAGTTAATGGAATATCAACATATTGAAAATGATATGTTCTTTTAGCAAGTACAAATAAAGTATCAGGTGTGGCTCCTGCTTTATAATATGCAGAATCTGGGAAATTAAGTGAACCTCCAACGGTTGTTACTTCAAGCCCGGTTACAAATGAATAGTTTTCTGAAAGAGCAAATTCTGTCATTAATCCATAAGAAAATTTCAACGCAGCTTTGTTTGCGTCTTTTTTTGATTCAAATCTAGGATTGTCAGGTTTTAACCATGAAATATTAGGAGCGGCTTTTAATCCGAATCTGAATTTTTTGAAATCCTGGGCATTTGCTCCATTGATCAGCAATAATAAAACAGTTAAAACAGTTATGTTTTTTATTGAAAAGTAAGCATTGGGGAAAACTTGCATGTTTTTTTTATTGTTTTTTATGTTTGAAATAGATGCTCGTTTCATACTTTTGACTTTATTTTTTAATAATTGAAATGCAAAAATACTTAAAATTTTGAATATAACATGAAAATGAACAGGTTGAAAATATTTTATTCATTCCTTGTACTAGCGCTTTTAATGAGTTCTTGTAAAAATGACAGGTTGAAAATTGATGTTTCCAAGAATAATACGACTGTAAGTATATTCAGGCTGGAAAAGGAATTGTTTGAAAAAAAGCCCGATTATGAAAAACATTTAAAGTTGTTTGGCAAACTTGGAGATTTTTATAAAAATTATGTAGAAATCATGATTAATGCTGGCCCTATTAAGGATAGTTTGACCATAAATGGACTTAACTTATTTACTCAGGATTCGGAAATAAAAGGAGTTTATAAAGATGTGATTTCTGAATATCCTGATTTAAGTGGCTTAAATGCCGAATTTTCTAATGCTTTTAAACATTATAACCATTATTTCCCTAACAAAAATATCCCTGAAGTTATTACCTACATTTCAGGTTTTAATTATGCAATAGCAGCAAGTGATAGTGTTCTGGGAGTAGGGCTAGATATGTATTTGGGTAAAGATTATGAGTTTTATCGCATGATTGGATTTCCGCAGTATAAAACCTATAGTATGCGTAATGAATATATTACCCATGATGCGGTTAAAGGATGGATTGCAACTGAATTTGAATTTGATCCAGTTGAAAAAGATATGCTTGAACAAATTATTCATCATGGTAAAATTATGTACATTATGGATGCTGTTTTTCCTTATTCAGAAGACAGTTTGAAAATCGGATATACCAAGGAACAGCTTGACTGGTGTGTAAATAATCAGGTAAACATCTGGTCGCATTTCATTGATAAGCAGTTGTTGTTTTCTTCAAACAGCAAGGAAATTATGACCTATTTGAATGAAGGCCCATTTACACCTGGAATGCCTCGGGAATCTCCTCCTAAATTAGGCATATGGCTTGGATGGCAAATAGTAAAAGCTTATATGGAAAGACAAGATGAGGTTGATCTGGAGAAATTATTGGAAGCAAAAGCGCCTTATATACTTAAGGAATCAAAGTATAAACCCCGTAAGTAACTTTAAAATCTTGACAAATTAAACGATATAATATTGGTGCATTGAAGTACCATGATGTCCCGATAAAACGGGATGACTTTAAAAAAACAAATTTTATAGAAATGAAAAATTCAGAAATAAAGTTCAATGTAAATCTTGACGAAAACAATATCCCGGAAGATATACAATGGTCAGCCTCAGATGCTCCTGAAAGCGAAGGTGTTAAATCTTGCAAGGCAGTTATGATGTCTATTTGGGATCCAAAGGAGCAAAATTCATTAAGGATAGATCTTTGGACAAAGGATATGATGGTTGATGAAATGAAATTATTCTTCCATCAGACATTAGTTTCCATGACAGATACACTTGAACGTTCTACCGGTGAAGAGAAAATGGCAGGAGACATGAGAGATTTTTGCGAATATTTTGCAGAAAAGCTTAATTTGTACGATAAAAAATAAGGTGTTTAAAATTTAAAGCTGCATTCTCGGACTAATCTTTTATTGAACTTGATAGTAGTTTCATAAAATTTTATATATTTGTTTCTTGGGACATTTAACTCCTTGTAACATATATGAATAAAACAACTACTCTTGTAAAGCTGAAATTCGTTTTTTGTGCTCTTTTTGCTGCTGTTATTATTGTTTCAGGTTCTGTAAATGCACAAACCTCTACAGATGCAATTTTATATAGTAATGGTGGGCAAATATATACTTCAGCCGGGTCTCTTATCCATGTAAATGGTGGTTTTACCAATGATGCAGGCACTTTGGACCATAATGGAGATTTAAAAGTAAATAATAGCGGAACGGAAGGAAGTATTTATCTTTTAAATGGTTCTACAACCCAGGGAGATGGCTTATATCTTGTTGAGCAAAACTGGTTAAACAGTGCCACTTTTATTGGAAACAACAGCGATGTTGAGCTATTTGGAAACACTGCTGAACAATTAATCACCGGAACTAATCCAACAACCTTTAATAATCTTATTTTAACAAGTGCTACCGGCACTCGGGCAAGACTTACATTAAATGCTACAGTTGCTGGTCAACTGGTATTGAATGATAGAGAACTTGCCACTAATGATAATTTGCTTTCAGTTACTAACCCTTCAGTAAATGCAATTACAAATTCTGGTGTTACCGGAGCTGAAGGCTTTGTTAGTTCAAATTATGTTGTTACGGGACTTGGAGCTCTTTTAAGAGCAACAAATGCCAGCCAAGCTTATTTATTTCCTACTGGTTCAAGTGCGGGAACATACAGATACAGGCCGATTGAAATTAGACCAGCCTCCGCTAATGGGAACACTTATTCTGTAAGAATGGCCAATGTTGATGCAAGCGCTGAGAGTTTTGACAGAACAGCAATAGGTTTGGAATTATGTTCAAATAATCCTGATTTCTTTC
This sequence comes from Bacteroidota bacterium, assembly GCA_030856445.1. Classification (GTDB taxonomy): domain Bacteria; phylum Bacteroidota; class Bacteroidia; order JACCXN01; family JACCXN01; genus JACCXN01. The sequence goes on along the minus strand of JALYPI010000036.1, from coordinate 11,423 downwards.
ACAGAATTAACAGAACTTCTGGTAGCGATCCTGCCGATGTTACTATATTTTATAAAGCTTTAGCTGATGGTAATTGGAGCAATGCAGCTCAATGGAATATTCCTAATAATTTAGAATGGAATGCCCTTGGAGTAGTTAGTGCAGGAACTAGCGGAAATTTTGAAACAATTACCAAGAATGCTGTAAATTCATTTGGTGTATCTACTACTCCCTTTATATTAAGTCAAACTCGGCCTGCTGCACCAAGTCTTACAGGCGATCAGTTGATTTGTTCGAACACACAGATGTCTTATATAGCATCAGGAAATGCGTCCTCTACCTATAACTGGACTGTAACAGGCGGAGTAATAGTTTCAGATTCTACTCAACAAACAATTACTATAGAATGGGGTTCCGTTTCTCCTGGTAGTATTTCTGTTACAGAAACAATTCAAGGTACAGCAACTTGTGCTTCAATTGGATCTACATCCTATAATGTAACAATTGACCCTAAACCTATTGCTGGTTTTGATACTACTTTTTCTGGTCCCCTTTCTCAATATGTAGCTTTTACCGATACAAGTTTAAATGGAGTAAACTGGTACTGGGATTTTGGTGATGGAGCAACTTCCACAGTTCAAAATCCGAATCATAATTATCCAAATTCAGGAACCTATATAGCCCAATTAATTGTTGAAAGCGCAAATTCTTGCAAGGATACTATATCTGTAGAAATTACTATGTCAGAGGGTATAATTATTCCAAATGTGTTCTCTCCAAACGGTGACGGAAAAAATGACTGGTTTTATATTCCAAACACAGGCCTGGGAGAATTCAGTATAGAAATTTACAATAGATGGGGTACTAAAATATGGGAAACCACAGCCCCTGAAATCAGATGGGATGGAAGAACAAGCGCAGGCCTACCAGTTTCAGACGGAACCTATTTCTATATTTTAAAGGCAGTTGGTAAAGAAAAAGATCATAGCATTAACGGGACAGTTAACTTATTCAGATAAAGGAATAAATTAAAGAAAAACAGTAGCCGTTTTAAATAAAAAAAACCGGAGAGCAAATTAGCTTTCCGGTTTTTTATTTTAGTAAAATACCAGGGATTTATTTTTTCAATGTAGCGGCAATTAATTCCCGGTTCATTCTGGCAATGTTTTCTATTGATATTTCTTTAGGACATTCTACTTCACAAGAACCAGTGCTGGAGCAATTTCCAAAACCCTCGGCATCCATTTGCTCTACCATGCTTTTAACCCTGTTTTCTCTTTCTATTTTACCCTGAGGTAAAAGTGAGAGTTGAGAGATTTTAGCTCCTACAAACAAAGCGGCTGATGAGTTCTTGCAAGCTGCTACGCAAGCCCCGCAACCAATACAGGTAGCTGCATCAAAAGCTGAGTCAGCATCTTGTTTTGGAATGGGAATGTTATTGGCATCTTGTGCATTTCCTGTATTCACAGAAATAAAACCGCCTGCTTCTATAATTCGGTCAAAAGAAGTACGATTTACAACAAGATCTTTAAGAACAGGAAAAGAACCGGCTCTCCAAGGCTCAACAACAATAGTGTCTCCATCGTTAAATGAGCGCATGTGTAACTGACAGGTAGTTGTTCCTCTGTTAGGTCCATGTGCTCTTCCATTGATAAACATACTGCAAGCTCCGCAGATTCCCTCACGGCAATCATGATCAAAAGCAATTGGTTCTTCTTTTCCAATACTGATTAGTTCTTCATTTAGCACATCAAACATTTCAAGGAAGGACATATCCGGTGAAATATCTTTCAATTGATATGTAGCCATATGGCCCTTGTCCTGTGCATTTTTTTGTCTCCAAACCTTTAATGTCAGATTCATATTTTGTCTTTTTTGATATATTTTAATCTAATTCGTAAAGCAGGTTGATATACTATTCACTACTTATTTATAACTTCTTTGGCTTACTTTAATTTCTTCAAAATTCAATTCTTCTTTGTGTAATACTGGTGGATTTCCAACTCCTGTATACTCCCATGCAGCAACGTAAGCAAAATTTTCATCATCCCTTAAAGCTTCGCCCTCTTCAGTTTGATATTCTGCCCTGAAATGTCCTCCGCAAGATTCATTTCTATGCAGCGCGTCATTTACCATTAATTCTCCTAGCTCAAAGAAATCTGCAACCCTTGCAGCTTTTTCAAGCTCTGTATTTATTTCAAATTGATTTCCAGGGATTCTTACGTCTTTCCAAAATTCTTCACGTAATTCCCTTATCATTTCTTTTGCTTTAGAAAGGCCTTCCACACTTCTTTCCATCCCGCAGTTGTCCCACATTATTTTTCCAAGTTTTTTATGGAAATGATCTACCGATTTCGTTCCTTTAATTGATAAGAATTTATCCATAAGATCCTGAACAGATTTTTCTGCTTCCACAAAGGCTGGGTGGTCTGTTGAAATAGCTTTTACACCAATTTCTCCTGATAAATAAGACCCAATTGTATAAGGAATTACAAAATAACCATCAGCTAAACCTTGCATCAGGGCAGATGCGCCAAGCCTGTTAGCGCCATGATCAGAAAAATTAGCTTCTCCTAATGCATATAAACCAGGAACTGTAGTCATTAAATTATAATCCACCCATATGCCACCCATAGTATAGTGAACTGCAGGATAGATACGCATTGGTAATTCATATGGATTTTCAGCAGTGATCTTCTCGTACATTTCAAAAAGATTACCATATCTTGCCCTTACTACATCTTCTCCAAGCCTTTTTATAGAATCCGCAAAATCAAGATAAACTGCTAATTTAGAAGTTCCAACCCCATAACCTGCATCACATCTTTCTTTAGCCGCACGTGAGGCAACATCTCTCGGAACAAGATTTCCAAAGGCAGGGTATCTTCTTTCAAGGTAATAATCTCTTTCCTCTTCAGGGATATCAAATGGTTTTCTATTATCGTCTTTTTTCTTTGGCACCCAAACTCTTCCGTCATTTCTTAAAGATTCAGACATTAGAGTTAATTTAGACTGATGTTCCCCTGATACAGGAATACAGGTAGGGTGAATTTGTGTAAAACATGGATTGCCAAAAAAAGCTCCTTTTTTATGAACTTTCCATGCAGCAGTTACATTTGAACCCATTGCATTGGTTGATAAAAAGAAAACATTACCATAACCACCAGTACAAAGCAAAACAGCATGACCAAAATGTCTTTCCAGCTTTCCTGATACAAGGTCTCTTGCAATTATTCCTCTTGCTTTGCCATCGATCATTACTAAATCCAGCATTTCATGACGGGCAAACATTTGTACTTGTTTCTGACCGATTTGTCTGCTCAGTGCACTGTATGCACCCAATAATAATTGCTGACCGGTTTGTCCGGCAGCATAAAAAGTTCTTTGAACCTGAGTTCCACCAAAAGATCTGTTACTTAAATAACCACCGTATTCTCTTGCAAAAGGAACACCCTGGGCCACACATTGATCAATAATATTGGTGCTTACCTCAGCCAAGCGGTGCACATTTGCTTCCCTGGCCCTGTAATCACCACCTTTAATCGTATCATAAAATAACCTGTAAACACTGTCGCCATCATTCTGGTAGTTTTTTGCAGCATTTATACCGCCCTGAGCAGCAATACTATGCGCTCTTCTTGAACTGTCCTGAAAGCAAAAAACTTTTACTTTATAACCCATCTCTGCAAGGCTTGATGCTGCAGAGGCCCCTGCTAAGCCCGAACCAATAACAATGATTTCTAAATTTCTTTTATTAGCCGGATTAACAAGAGGAGCTGTTGAACAATATTTCGCCCATTTTTCAGAAAGTTTCCCGTTAGGTATTTTAGAGTCTATCTTGGCCATCTATTTTGAATATTTTATCTATATGTATTTAACTAATTATTAAACCCCTACAAATCCAAAAAAGAAAAGGATTGGAAAAGAGGCAAAACCGATTGTAATTGTAATTGCAAAGGCACTTCCAATAATGGTTAAAACCGGTGCATAGGATTTGTTGTTTAACCCAAGAGAACGAAATGCTGACTGAAAGCCGTGATTTAAATGAGCTCCCAATAAGATCATAGCAATTACATAAATTCCAGAATACCACCACTGAGAAAATGCTTCCTGAACTACAAGATACATGTTTTTTAACTGCACACCATCCTCATATGTCTGAACTGGGATTTCGCCATACTGATAAGTAAACCAGAATGTTTTTAAGTGAAGAATAAGAAATATAAGGATAATTGAACCTGTTACCCCCATGTTTCTTGAATAAATACTTGCAGTTTCATTTACTCTACTTACTTCGTATTTTATTGGTCTGGCTTTTTGATTCTTACGAGTAGTCATTATTGCAAGAATAATATGGGCTAAAAACCCCGCTACAAGACCAATTTCAGCGCCTCTAATCAAAATGTTAGTTGTCATAAACAGGGTGTATTCATTAAAGCCCCTGCCAGCGTCATCACTAAATAATAATAGATTACCGGATAAATGGACGATAAGGAATAGACATAGAAATAAACCAGTTAGTCCCATTAAAATTTTTTTCCCAATCGTAGTGTTGAATATCAGAGAGTTGTTTGACATAAAATTATTTGAGCTGTAAAATGTTAATTAAAATCAAAAGATCAGAAATTATAAGGAATTTAATTTCTATATCTTTATGCCTGCAAATGTATCATTCAAAAACCTTACTATCAAGGAAAAAAAACATTTAAGTGAAATAATTAAACAGACTATTTAATAGTAAAAAAGAATTTTATAGTATTAAAGTCCTTAATTTTAACGCTTTAACCAAAAAAACAGTATTGCCATGAAATATTTATCAATTGAAAAAGAACTGTTTATCTTAAATAGAAACAGATTTACAGCTATTTTGGAACCTAAGTCAATTGCTATATTTAATTCCAACGACATTATGCCAACCAATGCCGATGGAACTATGCCTTTTAGACAAAATAATGATTTATTTTATTTGTCTGGAATCGACCAGGAAGAAAGCATCCTTGTAATTTTCCCTGAAGCGATTAATCCTAATTTCCGTGAAATACTTTTTGTAAAAGAAACAAATGAAGAAATTGCTATTTGGGAAGGCGCTAAATTAGATAAGGAAAGCGCATATAGAACATCAGGTATAAAATCAGTTTTTTGGCTTAATCAATTCAATACTATTTTCAATTCATTAATGGCTGAAGCAGAAAATATTTACTTGAATTCAAATGAGCATACAAGGGCAGTGGTAGAAGTTCAAACAAGAGATCAAAGGTTTATAGAAACATGCAAACAAAATTACCCTTTGCATAATTTTAGACGATCTGCCCCACTTATGAAAAAGTTGCGACAGATTAAGTCCAAATATGAAATTGATTTAATGCAACGTGCATGTAATATAACTGAAGCAGGTTTTAGGAGGTTGTTGACTTTTGTGAAACCAGGAGTAATGGAATATGAAATTGAAGCAGAATTAATTCATGAATTTGTTAGAAATCGTTCCCGCGGCTTTGCTTATACACCCATTATTGCCTCTGGATTTAATGCTTGTGTGTTACATTACATTGAAAATAATCAGCAGTGCAAATCTGGAGATGTAATTTTGTTGGATGTAGGTGCTGAATATGCCAACTATGCTTCAGACATGACACGTTGCCTTCCTGTGAGCGGCAAATTTACAGTTCGGCAAAAAGAAGTTTACAATGCAGTGTTGTCGGTTATGAAATCCGCTATTAAATTACTAGTGCCTGGAAACAATTTGGTGGATTACCACAAAACTGTAGGTCATTTAATGGAAGAGGAATTGATTAAACTCGGATTGTTAAATGCCTCTGAAGTGGCGAATCAAAACCCTGAAAAGCCATTGTATAAAAAATATTTCATGCATGGTACTTCTCATTTGATAGGCCTTGATGTACATGATATAGGTGAACCAAATTTGATATTCCAAACAGGAATGGTTTTCACCTGTGAGCCGGGAATATATATAAGAGAAGAAAATTTAGGAATTAGATTAGAAAATGATATTCTCATTACCGAAAAAGGGCCCTTTGATTTAATGGCAAATATTCCAATTGAAGCTGATGAAATTGAACAAATTATGTCTGCTGCGATCAGCAAAATGCATGAATTAAGCGAGTAATAGAATAATTTATTTACTAGCCTTATCAAAAGTGATTGTTGTTAAATCCACTAATTGTAAATGATAAAAACCTTAACTTTTAAAAATGCTCCTGTCAGGGTATACGATAGAGGAAAAGGGAGAGCTTTGGTTTTTCTTCATGGTTTTTTGGAGTCTTCAGAAATTTGGGAAGAATTTGCTGAAAAGCTTTCCGAAAAGTACAGGGTAATTTGCATAGATCTGCCCGGACACGGAAAAACAGCTTGTCTGGGATATGTTCACTCCATGGACTTGATGGCAGAATGTGTGCAAACAGTTCTAAAACAACTCAAAATAAAAAAGTCAATTTTAATTGGACATTCATTGGGAGGTTATGTTGCAATGGCTTTTGCAGAACTTTTTCCAGACAATGTAAAAGGTCTGTGTCTTTTCCATTCATCCGCTGCTGCCGATAATGAAGTAAAAAAGAAAGACAGGGAAAGAATAATTAAATTGGTGAAGCAAAGTAAAAAAGACCTAGTGAAAAATCTTATTCCAGGTTTATTTACTACTGAAAACAAAAAAATATATACACAGGAAATAAAGGATCTTGTTAAAACTGCACGTAAAACTACCAAACAAGGAATTATAGCTGCTCTTGAAGGGATGAAGGAAAGGACAGAAAGAGAAATTATTCTTCGTTTTTCTATATTTCCTGTTCTTTTTATTGCAGGTAAAAAAGACCCTGTTATACCCTATGAAGTCATTGTAGAGCAATCAAAACTCCCCAGAAATGCAAAAGCAGAAGTGTTAGAAAATGTAGCTCATATGGGTTTTATAGAAGCCAGGGAAGAAACATTAGAAATAATTACCAGGTTTGCAAAATCAACTTTTTCAGGAAAAGTCTTAAGAAAAAGAAGGGCTGTTACTTAATAATTTTGTCCTCTTTTTGTTGCTAATAATTGATTCGCTATTTATATCAGATCACTCCTGAGAATAACATCAAATAAAAATATTTAAGACAAACTCTTTAAGGATTAGGATAATTTATCGGACAATATCCTCATTTCTACCATAGGAGAAATTTTCTCATAAAGCATATTGTAAACAGCTTCGGTAATAGGCATATACACTTTATGATCACGATTCATATCATAAATGCATTTGGCTGCATAATACCCCTCTGCCACCATGTTCATTTCCAATTGAGCGTGTTTTACAGAATGTCCTTTTCCTATCATTATTCCAAAGGCGCGATTGCGGCTAAATTGCGAATAGGCTGTTACAAGTAAATCACCAAGGTAAGCAGAGCTATTTATGTCTCTGGATATAGGATGCACCTTTTCCACAAAACGTTCTATTTCCTGAATTGCATTGGAAATAAGGACAGCTCTAAAGTTATCCCCATAGGCTAGTCCTACAGAAATGCCACAGGCAAGGGCAAAAACGTTTTTCAATACTGCAGCATATTCAGTTCCAAAAATATCATCCGAAACAGTTGTTTTCAGATACCTGCATGCAAGTCTTTTGGCCAGTACTTCAGCATTATTAACATCAGGGCAGGCAATAGTAAGATAGGAGAGTTTTTCAAGCGCTACCTCCTCGGCATGGCAAGGCCCCATTATAACCCCTATACTGTTGAAATCTATTTTAAAATGATTATGCAAAAAATCACCAATAATCATGTTGTCTTCAGCCACAATTCCTTTTATCGCAGAATAAAGCATTTTCCCTTCAACGTCCTCAGGTGTAATAGATTGCAGGGCTTGCTTGATGAATGCTGATGGAACAGCAAGAATAATAATATCAGCTGTTTTTACAGCAGATTTCAAATCGCTGGTAAGATTTAGTTTTTGAATATCAAATTCAATTGAACTTAAATAATTTTTATTGTGATGAAACTTCTTAAGGTATTCTATTGCTTCTTTGTCTCTCATCCACCAGGTAACTTCGCTCAAATTATTGCTTAATAATTTAACTAATGCAGTTGCCCAGCTTCCTCCACCAATAACGGCTATTTTCGGTTCTTTTTCCAATTTTTATGTTTTATTGATTTACCCACGACTTTACATCATCGATGCTGGGAGCTGGGATCTCAAGTTTTAATTTTTTTCTCATTCCGCACAAATCATTGAATAATTTGTTTGGATTAGCTGCTTTTAAATCTTCTAGGGTTACTATACCTGTCTTTATCAATATATTTGACCATTCCTCGGGGATACCAAGTGCTTTGAATCCTTCCACACTCGCTTTCTTTTTCTCAGGTCTCATTTGAGGAAAGAATAAAACATCCTGAATTGATTTTGAATTTGTCATAATCATACTCAGCCTGTCAATTCCAATTCCAAGGCCAGAAGTAGGAGGCATACCATATTCTATTGCCTTTAAAAAATCCTCATCCAGCACCATTGCTTCTTCATCTCCTCTTTTTCCAAGCTCCAATTGCTCTTCAAATCTTCTTCTTTGATCAACAGGATCATTAAGCTCAGAATAAGCATTACAAATTTCTTTACCATTACAAATAGCTTCAAAACGTTCTACTAAACCTTCTCTGCTTCTGTGTCTTTTAGCCAATGGGGACATTTCTTTTGGATAATCCATGATGAAGGTAGGCTGAATTAATCTTGGCTCGCATTTCTCGCCAAAAATCTCATCAATAATTTTACCTCTGCCCATAGTAGCATCCACTTTTACTCCCATTTTTGTTGCTGCCTGTGAAACTTCCTCTTCGTTCATAGTCGAAATATCAACACCTGTAAATTCCATTATAGCTTCATACATGGTGTATCTTTTCCACGGACGTTTAAAATCAATGATTTTATCTCCGTATTTTACTTCAGTAGAACCATGAAGATCTAGGGCAATACGCTCTACCATTTGCTCCACGAGCTCCATCATCCACAAATAATCTTTATAAGCTACATAAAGTTCCATTTGAGTAAATTCCGGATTGTGAAAACGGCTCATTCCTTCATTTCGGAAATCTTTGGCGAATTCATAAACACCATCAAAGCCACCTACAATCAATCTTTTCAAATATAATTCATTTGCAATACGCAGATATAAATCCATATCCAGGGTATTGTGATGGGTTTTAAAAGGACGGGCAGCTGCACCACCATAAATAGGTTGCAATACTGGCGTTTCAACCTCAAGATAACCTTTGTCATTCAAAAAAGAACGCATTGAATTTGTAAGCCGGGTACGTTTTATAAAAGCCTCTTTAACATGGGGGTTAACAATAAGATCTACATATCTTTGACGATAGCGCTGTTCTGCATCAGAAAAAGCATCGTGTGTTTTTCCTTCTGCATCCACCTTTACTATTGGCAGAGGCTTTAAGGATTTACAAAGTATTTTTAAAGTAGAAACATGAATAGTTGTTTCACCAGTCTGAGTTGTAAAAACATAACCTGTTATTCCAATTATGTCACCTATATCCAAAAGCTTCTTAAATACTGTATTGTAAAGGGTTTTGTCTTCATCCGGACAAATATCATCACGTTTTATATAAGCCTGTATTCTTCCTGTTGAATCCTGTAGTTCTACAAAAGAGGCATTACCCATAATACGCCTTGTCATAATTCTACCAGCAATACTTATATTCTTATAGCCTAGCTTATCTCTTTCATAATTTTTAAGAATTTCAGATGCTGATGCATTTATTTCATATAATTCGGCAGGATATGGATTTATCCCAAGCTTGATTATTTCTTCTAATGACTGTCGCCTTAATAGCTCCTGTTCAGTGTATTCCATAGGGGGTATCAAAAAAATTTATGCAAATATATAAATATAACTCTTTATCTCTGCAAGATGAAGGGCATAATAAGCGTGTAAGTATTATGATCAGATATAAAATAATTTAATATTCAGAAAAAGAGAAGAAAAATTAAATTTTGTCTTTTCTGCTATTTTAAGGTAGCTGGATTATTTGGTAAATAGGGAACAGCATTTAAACAGAAATTCACTAATTAAGAAAATATTTTTTGTATTATAAAAGAGGAATTTAACAACAAGGACACGCTTTTTAGATTGCCTTTGTTGTTTGAAAAAACCTTAAAGAGGTTTACTTAATTAAAATAAAATGGCCATTATAGAATGTTCTAATTCGGACGATAAGATTTGCCAGAAGGAAGTAAACTCAACTAAAAGAGATAAAAATAATTATAAACAGCCCGTTCTGCCGCCATCAACAGGGATGTTGATTCCATTAATATAAGCTGCGGCAGGAGAGGCAAGAAAAGCAACAGCATTAGCAATTTCCCATGCTTCTGCAAAACGTCCGGCTGGTATTTCCTTTAACATTTCCTCCTTTAAAAATGAGGTGGAATGTCCTGTTTTATTTGCTTTGGCCTCTATTAATGAACTTAATCTTACCGTATTGGTAGCTCCTGGTAGTACATTGTTAACAGTAATTCCACAAGGAGCAAGCTCTAAGGATAAAGTTTTAGCCCAGTTTGCCACAGCCGCTCTTATAGTATTTGAAACTCCCAGGCCTTTTAAAGGTTGCTTTACAGAGGTTGAAATAATATTAATAATCCTGCCTGATTGTTTGTTTTTCATGCTCTCTATCACAGCTTGAACCATAATGTGATTGCAAAGAAGATGGTTAGAAAAGGTTTGTATAAAATCTTCTGTTTTAGCCTCCACGATAGGCCCTCCTGCAGGACCTCCGGTGTTATTTACCAAAATGTCCACCTCCTTATTTAAGCTAATATAATTTTGCATTTTTACTTTCAAATCCTCAGGAAAGGAAAAGTCAGCAACAATTATATCGTGATTTTGGCCTTTTGAAGTATCCAGTTCTGATTTTACAATTAACAGGTTTTCCTTATTCCGGGCAACCAAAATTACATCAGCTCCCAGGCTTGCTAATTCCATGGCCACTGCTTTGCCTATTCCATGCGTGCTTCCACATACAATTGCCCTTTTTTGACTAAGATCAAGATTCATTTTTTTTGCTTTTTATTATATTTACGGCCAAAGTTAAAAATTTTTGTCAATCTCAGCCAAGCGAGAAAAACCATTCTAAAGCTTTTCTATATGAAATAGCCATGCAACGAACAGTGCACTACATGTCCCGATTTATCGGGAAACACTGATGAAGATACTCCCGATCGATCGGGATGACATTAAAAAACAATTATCTACATATGAAATAGCCATGCACAAACCGTTCACAAACACTAATGAATATAACAAGGCTATACCATATGACATTTAAAAATCAAATTATTGGTATAGGCGTTTAGATCACAATCAAAACTCTTTGATTATAAGCGTTTTGGCTCATTATCAACCATTCTTTTCAGGAGTAAATTAAAGATTGCCTCCATATGTCCCCTTCTATTGTATCTAT
>JALYPI010000202.1 GCA_030856445.1 Bacteroidota bacterium | reverse complement strand
GAGTTAAACATATATAAATTGACGAAACAGTTCTGGACCAAAAAGTGACAAAAGATTCTTTTAACTTTTATCTTTATTTCTATTGCAGCAAAAAATTGGTGAAGCAGTTTGTTAAACAAAAGGAGACAATCAAACATAAATTCAGGCCACTTGATTTGCAAGTTGCTATTTGTTAAGTGATTGTGTCATTGTGTCCTTCTTCATCTATTCAAAATTTTGGTGAAGCAGATTTTTATTTTGGTGAAGCAATAGTGAAACAAAAGTTGAAAATTGTTGAACTTTTTTGAATACTCTTGAAAGATACCGAAAGCAAAAAAGCCTGTAAATCGGATGATTTACAGGCTTTTGAATTATTCTGAAGTTTGTTGAAACTCCCTTCAGTGATCCAGCTGGGACTCGAATAATATGTCCCAATTAGCTTATTATCAGTGTGTTTGTCAATTTTTTTATAATCCATTGAAGAAATAGTGAAACCTCTTCATCTTCAATCAGTTGACTTCATTTAATCTCATATCTGATTCTTAGCAAATTTAATAATAATTTAAGTATTGACAACTTTTATTTTTGTTTATTTCTTGTTCCGATTAACTGAGTGGGTATTCCACGTAAAGTGTCCTCCCTTTTCCATTTCAAATTGACCCCTCAATTCCGCGGCAAACTGACCCCTGTTTTCCACGGCAAATTGACCCCATAAATATTTGTGTAAAAAACCGGACTTTATGTTAGTTTTTGAGTAAAAGCCCCGATCTTTTTGTGGGTATTACTGTTGTCGGTCTTTCTCTTTTTTGTAAATCTGTGGGTAAAATTATTGACAATTCCACCTCTATATATTCCGGAATATTGTAGCTTTCCAAAACCCTTAATCGTCTAATCCTTTCTTTTATTTCAGAGACAAACACCTTTTGCTTTTCAGTTTTTACAATATCTTTAAGACTTAAAGCCGCATCATAGAAATAATCTCTTAAAGTGCCATTCCGGTCATACTCCTTATTTGCGATTTGCATTTCCAGTTCGTAGGAAGCAAATGGTTTTAGGTGCAACGTATTCCAATACTTCATTATTCTAATAAGCGGTTTAATCAGCCCCTTGTTTGTGTTGTCCTTCAGGTTAATATTATCCTGGATTAATGAGGGTTTTGATAATATCCATTTCAGTTCCCTGATCCCAGGGGCGGGAATTTTTACTGCATCTTTGGTTACAAAAATGGCAGGTACAATATCAAATTTTAAATTTTCTATCTCGATAGTAATTGATCTCTGACGTGTGATAATATTAGAACCTGTAAAATACTCCTCTGAGCAGTTTTTTATTTGAGTAAGAATGCTTGGAATATTTAATTCTTTACTTTTGAATACTACTAAAATATCAAGGGCAGCTTCCTTGTCCTGTGCGATAAATAAATCGTGGCCAAATGAACCAAAAACTTTAATCTCATATAGGTCATCTTGAAAAATTCCCCATATTTTTTGCTTTATGGAATCAATGTTTTTTTCAATTTTTTCCTGTACAATTTTATCAAGAATCAAGAAATTATTTAGATAGGAGAAATAGGTATTGGTATCTAACATGTCAAATCTTATTATGATTGGCAAATGTAATTTATAATTAAAATATATCCAACCTCCAGGGTCAATTTCTTGGTTATGATGAAGTACCAAAAATTAAAGAAAACCACATTAAAATTTTCAGGTAGGGAAAACCAGATAAACTTAGGATATTGGCAGCCGTGAAGGAGCCCAATAGTATTTGAAATTAATGCCGGTTAACCAATATTTTCTATAATTGTACTTATAATAAATATAGCCTTTTTCGATATTTCACCTAAACCCTATAAACATTGCCCGTTTCAGCGTTTACCCTTATTTGCGATAATTGACATTATAATGAATATTCCAAAAATTAATATTTTATAAAATTTAAAGGAATTCAGTAACCATCTATTTTAAGTTAAATAGTGAAAACTTACAATTAACAAAAGTTCTTGATATTATCTTAAAATCTCTATTAAAAAACAATTAGAAAAAGTCGATAATTTTGTGGACAATAATCTCTTTTGGTGCTGTTTTTTCTGCTCCTTTTGATTTGTGGCCAATATAGACCGGAATGTAGTTACTGTTACAATATCTGTGTTTAATACAAATGCTTATGTTTCCCCTCCATTGAAGTCTACTCATTTTAGGATTGTATTGGTGGACGCATTGTAAGTCCATGTAATATTCCAATATGGATAAAAAGGTTCCATAACATCCGAGGTAAGATGTGCATCATAACCTGGATGGCCAACTAGAGAAGCACCTGATGTAAAATCATTTGTGTTTGTGCTTTATCTGATGGGGCCACTACTTGCCAGTTTTCTTTTTCATATCCTTCCGGATATAATCAAGCCCATCTTTTGTATTTTACAGAAGTAAGCCCTGATCCTTCCAATCCAACTGTGCTTTATTTTAAAGCAATGGCTGATAATGGTAATGGGATGATAGAAATTAACATTACAGTAACAACCTCAAACTGTTATAACTGGGGAAGTTGTGAATTGCCGAATCAATATTCTTGTAATACTACTGAACACCAGGTAAGGGACAACCTTGAATATTTTCTGCAGCAATTGTTCAATACTACCTCCTTTGCGTCTGCAACCTTAGGCAGTTCTTTTGACCTTAGTTCTAATTTTCCTTCCTATACCAATTTATTGCATTCCTATTTGCCCAATAATCACATGTACATTAAAACAACTACAAAAGGAAATGATGAATTGATAATGGAGTTTGGAAGCTATATTCCTAATGGCGAATCACCTATTTGGCAAGAACATTGTACATTTGAAGTAAGTGTGCCTGTTGGCATTCCTTCGGTAGATTTTTCAGCCCCGTCATATTGCCACTGTATATAGTATTGAAGTGGATGAGGCCAACCAGAACTTTGGTTATGCCTATGGCTTTTTTATGAATGTTATATTAGACAACGGTACACAAACTACATTATACGGAATCACTTCCTGTTTTCCACTTAGAGAATGCAAGGCAGAATGTGAGCCGGTATTAGATAGTCTGCCAGAGTACCAACAGACCTTTGACAGCTATAATACAAGCAATCCTCCTCCTGCCTATACCAATATGACTTATGATGGCTACAATGTTTGCCCTACTACTACCTCAGGACCAATCAACTATACGATTATGACCGATGCTAGCCTTTGTATGGGAATAACAGGAAACATAAATCAGGGACAGGACAAAAATAATCCTTCCAATGGGAATTTTGTTTACATTAAACATGATGGTGCTGGAATTGAAACAGGAGAACTGTTAACTATGCAATCCGTTCCTGTTAATGCTGGAAAGTTATATTCATTCAGACTGTGGTATATGAATACGGAATCTTCACCAATGCCCAACAGCAGTAAAATAAATTTAAAAATAAACGGGGCCAGAGTAGAACAGGGTAGCCCTTATGATAAATTTTTGGGAATTTGGAGCAAGTTGGAATTTGTATATGATCCCGGAGCTATAACATCAACTGCCTATATAAATTTATCCGTTGAAATTGAAGCAATAGATGCTGGCTCTTTTGGAATTGATTATATTTCCTTTACAGAAATAACAAAATCTTGCCCTATTTCAGCTTCCCCCCATGTATTCCCTGAAGAGGAATTTGTTAATCCTTGTGTGCAAACACTTTTGAATATTGCACAGGTAAATGCACAAACTGCTTACAATGCTTACCTTGATGGAGTAAAAAGCACATTCAGACAAAATTATATTGAAAAATGTCTCGATGCAAAAGAAAACTTTTTTGTGGACTATGAAGACCGTGAGCACCATTATACCTTATATTACTATGACCAGGGTGGCAACCTTATAAAAACAGTTCCTCCTGAGGGTGTAAGCATTGTAACAAATACTGCCGATCTTCAACAGGTAGCATCTGACAGGTTTTACAATACACATACTTTTC
The DNA here is from genome assembly GCA_030856445.1 of Bacteroidota bacterium. Classification (GTDB taxonomy): domain Bacteria; phylum Bacteroidota; class Bacteroidia; order JACCXN01; family JACCXN01; genus JACCXN01. The sequence goes on along the minus strand of JALYPI010000202.1, from coordinate 5,752 downwards.
ATACTTCACACAGCTTCTTAACAAAGTATGAGTACAATTCACTGAACCAGCTCATCAGGCAATCTACACCTGATCATGATCTGATGGATATGTTTTCATTAAATACAATGACTTCAGGTTATCCTGCCGCTGGCACTACCTTTTTTGGTCTACAATCAATACCGGGACAAGGTCTGCTGGCAGTTGGTGATGACGGCACTAATGGTGTTGTTTATAAATTTAATTCTGTTTCCGGACAATGGACAGAAATAACAGCTATAGGACCTGGCGATTTTAAAGCCATTCATGTGCTCCCTTCTGGAAAAGCATTTGCTGCAGGCAGCAATGGGTCATTTTACAGAAGGCTAATTAGTGGAGGAGTTTGGAATAAAATATCTCTACCTGTGAATACTGAAATAAGAGCGATGCATTTTTACAATGATAACGAGGGAGTGATCTGTGGAACCAATGCGAGCATTTTAAAAACCATTGATGGAGGAGACAATTGGACTATTATTTCATCTGCCGCTACTGCTATTCCTGCTATTCCTCAAGGCAGCAGCATCAATGCTTTATATGACTTTTCAGGTATTCTGTATGCTGGAGGCAGTGGAGGATTATTGATCTACTCTCCAGACCAGGCTGTTACCTGGAATTCTATTGCCGGAAACGGATCCGCAGTTGAAATTAATGCATTGCAGGTAGTATATGATAACCTAGCTAACACAAATATAATATTTGTGGGAGCCCAAAGTGCTAGCCATGGTATTGTGCGTTGGAAAGACCTTACAACATTTGGTGCCACATGGTCCAGTAAGGTGTTTTCAAATCAGCCTGTTTCCGCTCTTAATTTTATTGACCATCAAATTGGAGTTGTGGGTAGTATTAATGGATTTATAAGCCGAACAACTGATGGAGGGACAACATGGAATCAGGAATTTAATTCTTCTTTAAGCCCAGGTACTATTACAGGAATAGAATTACTCTCGGGTGATGGATATGCTTCATCTCACAGTGGACAGGTGCTCCGTTATGATGGGGTAAGCTCTTGGGATCCTTTAGGAACCACAGGTACTACAGAGCACCTTCATACATTAGATGCCATATCATCCACAGAGGTGTATGCCGTGGGAAATAAAGGAACAATATTAAAGTATAACGGAACAACGTGGAATGCTGAACACAATTATGTTGTTAAAAAACTTCGGGACGTACATGTTGCTGCCGACAATTTTGGGACTGTTTATGCAGTAGGAGAAAACGGCTATGTGATTAAAAGCACAGACTATGGTACTAATTGGGCGGACTTTTCCATTGGGGGAACAATTAATCTGAACAGTTTATATTTTATTAATTCTGATAATGGAGTCTTAGTTGGAGATGGTGGTACTGTTTATTCAACTGCTGATGGGGCAGCAACCCCTTTTGTAACAGTTGCTGTAGGAACTACTAATAATTTGAACGATGTAGTTTTAATGGGGCCTTCTGATATGGTAGCCGTTGGTAACGGTGCTACGATTTTGAAATACAGTTATGCAGGCGGAGTATGGAATCCTGTTATTCCTGTTCTTTTGATTAATACTACTATTACAGTCAGTCTTAACACCGTCTTTTTTACGGACCCGTTAAATGGTTATGCAGGTGGCGGTGCAGGTACGGTTTTACGTACCACTGACGGTGGAACTATTTGGAACAGTCAGACTTTGAGCAGCCCTTTTAATATCAATGATATTAACTTTACCAGCGCCAATAACGGCTATGTTTTTGGAAGTGATGCTGGGGTAGCTACTACCGTTGATGCAGGAATAACCTGGAATATACAAAGCTTTGCCACAGGCGGAGAAACTTACCAGGCAGCCACAGTTAATTCATCCGGTATCGGCAGCATTGCCGGAAGCAATGATCACCTGCAGATGGTAAGCCAACAGAGCGATTTCTCTACACGAATGTATTATGATAGACTTGGAAGACTTGTTATATCACAAAACTCAAAACAATTCAACAAAACGATAAAAGCCTTTAGTTATACCCTTTATGATGCACTAAACAGGATAGTGGAAGTAGGAGAAATAAGCCAGGCAGCCAATCAAAATGCCTATCTGGAGTTGCTTGTTAATAGCCATGGAGTAATCAGTAACAGCCATTTGACAAACTGGCTTGCAGCAGGTGTAAAAACGGAAATTACCCGCACCTCCTATGATGTTGTCAATAATGATCTGGCAAATGCAGGATTTATCCAGGACAACCTGCGCAACCGTGTTTCTTCAGTAGCATTATTTGATGATGATTTAGACCCAAATTACGATCACGCCAGCTTTTACAGTTATGACATACATGGCAATGTGAAAAGGTTAATTCATCACAACCCCTCAATGGCACAATACCTATATCAACAGGAGTACAAAGTAATTGATTACAGTTATGAATTAGTGAGTGGCAACGTGAACACAGTAGCATACCAGCCAAATAGCGTAGATAAGTTTTATCACCGTTATTATTACGATGCCGATAACAGGATAACCGAAGTTTTTACCAGCCGCGACAGTGTCTTCTGGACACGTGATGCCCGCTATCAGTATTACAAACATGGTCCATTAGCCCGTACTGAAATAGGTGATCAAAAAGTGCAGGGATTAGATTATATTTATACCCTGCAGGGCTGGTTAAAAGGAGTAAACAGCAATATTCTGAATACGGCCAACGACCCAGGCAAGGATGGAATTTCCGGTACCGCTTATCACAGCACCCAGGCAGACCTGCACCGAAATGTTACAAGAGATGCATTTGGTTACAGCCTTAACTATTTCAACAGCGCTTCAGCAGATGATTATCAGGCCATTAATTCAGGTTATGATAATTTCGAGGCTGCTTTTACAGGAGTAGCAACATTAGATGGCAGTGCAGCAAGCAACAATCCAGCCTTATACAATGGTAATATTAGTGCCATGGTAACATCTTTTATAGATAAAAGAAATGGGTCTTCCACAATTGATTCTCCTATACCACAACTTACAGCCTATAAGTACGACCAACTGAACCGAATATCTCAGATGCGGGCCTACAAGGACGTTAACTTATTGAATAACAACGATTGGAACACTGCTGTGGATGATGGTAGTTATGCTACAGCTTATACATATGATGCAAACGGGAATTTAGTATCTTTGACAAGAAATGGAACATCCGGTAATCTAACTATGGATAATCTTAGCTATCATTATCAGCCAGGTAAAAATCGATTAAGACATGTTAATGATGTTGCCAGTACTTATACTACAGACATTGATAATCAGGTTGATGATAATTATAGGTATGATGAGATCGGGAATTTGACATATGATGAGGAGGAAGAAATAGATGAAATTGTTTGGAGCGTATATGGAAAAATAAAAGAAATAAAGAGGATATCTTCCAGTTCTAAAGCAGATTTAGAATTTAAATATGACGCATCGGGCAATAGAATAGCAAAAATTGTAAAGACTAGAGATGCAAGTGGAGCGTTAAGTCCTTATGTGGATTGGATAGTTACTTATTATGTAAGAGATGCAAGTGGGAATACCATGGCAACCTACATCAAAAAAGAAGGTACTGATAACTTAGCATTGAATGACATGAGTATTTATGGCAGCAGCAGATTAGGAGTTAAGAAAGTAGATGCAGTAATTGCAGGCCCATTTTACTCTCCGCCATATATTATTCCAAGTTTCCGATCCCATTTTCTGGGAACAAAAGAATTTGAACTTTCCAACCATTTAGGGAACGTTTTAACAGTTGTGTCTGACAGAAGGATGATCGTTGATGATCCCTTATTCAGTGCAGGAATACCTGATGGAATAGTAGATTACTATAACGCAGATATTATTTCTTCTCAGGATTATTATCCTTTCGGAAGCATTATACCTGACAGGAGCAGTGCGTTTGATGCGAATTATAGATACACCTTCAATGGACAGGAGAAGGATGACGAGGTTAAGGGAAGCGGGAATAGTTATGATTTTGAATTTAGAATCTATGATTCTAGGATAGCAAGGTTTTTAAGTACAGACCCTATTGCTAAAAATTATCCCTTTTTAACCCCTTATCAATTTGCGAGTAATACTCCCATATGGGCAAAAGAATTTGAAGGGTTGGAAGCATGGTATACAAACGATGGTGACCAGACGGATTTCTCAGGACCACTTTCAGAAGGAGGCCAAGAAGAAAAATATACTTTTTCAGAGTCTAGTGGAGTTATATCAGGTGATACAAGAGGAGTTAAAGATATTACAGTTAATGTTGTTCATGGTTCTAAGCCTGCACCTGGTGCCGCAGATGAAGGTAAGATATTAGGAGGAATGTTAGGAGGGCATGCTGCAATTGAAGTTGGAGAAAACGTTTTTGGCTTTACAAATAGAGATGTTAATAATAATAATCCTAATGACAAATTACCATTAATTGGTGGAGGAGAGAAAATAGGAACATATGAAGCAATGACTTCTGCTCAATGGACTGCAAATACTGCATCTAAAAAGATTACCACATTTAATATTAACACTACTTTAGATGAGTATTATAGTGTCTTACAAACATATAAGGATAATTCAGGAAACTTAAATAAGCCTAATTATAATTACTCAATATTAGGTGTAAGATGTGCCTCGTCACTTTTAACAACTTTGAATAATTCTGGAATTATTGAAGGAACTAAAATGACTACTAATTATATCCATGCAGTGAATCCTCAAGCATTAATTAAATATTTATCAGACAAAGCCTCAGGAAATTCTAATATTACAATTGGAGGTCAAGATGGTAGCAAGAGCCGAGTTTGGTCAAAATAAGTTAAAATAGTTAAAGGCTTAGTATTATGAGATTTTTATTTCGTGGAGGTGTTTTTGTATTTGTCTTTTTTATTTCAGAATATGGTTATGGCCAGAATGACAGAATATTTATACATGAATCAAGAATTTATGGGTCTAAATTAAAATTAGTTTTAAAAAAGGATTCAACTTACCATTATGATGCAAATGTATTTTGGTCCCCAGAAAAGAATAGACAAGATTCTGGAATTTGGAATTCACAAAATTCAGTAATTATTTTAAATTCTTTTCAAAACAACCCTTCTGCGTTATTTATTAATACAGAATTAATAATTTCTAAAGGAAAAAAACGAGCATTAAACAATTTGCATTTAAGGGAACAAGGAAGAAAAAGTTTATTCAAGAAAAGAATTTATTTATATTTTAAGGAACCTTTTTATTATTATAAATAATTATTCACCTTCAAAATATCTTATTGATTATTTAATCAGCGAACAAAACAAATAGTTGTTGTGTTTTAAGGTTCTAATATTTATAATAACTAAAAATATTTAACAAGATTTAAAATGAATTATAGAAATTATATCCAAGATTTGCATAAAGATGTAATGCAAAAATTGACAAGTTTTTTTAAAGCTGAAGATGAGCTTGCTTTAGAAGGTAATGGGTTTATTGATAAGATTTATTTAGACAAAAATATGACAACATCAGCCCAATCTATTTTAGAAAATAGTGGTTTACCTACCATTTTATTCACAATTGCTTGTTGGCCAACTTCAACAGCGGCCCCCGCTGGCCGTAGGTGTGCCGTGAATCATTAATCTAAATGACAGGATTAATGAATGTTGTTTAAAAGATGATAGTAGGCCTATCATAAGCGATGTGCTGCAAGCATAGTTTATAAACTACCTCTCGGTGCTAGTTTGGTAACAAACCGGTATTGAACGGAAAGAGGAAAAGGTGTTGAAATAAAC
>JALYPI010000201.1 GCA_030856445.1 Bacteroidota bacterium | reverse complement strand
TAATATGCTTGGAGAAAATCAAACTACCTGCAACAATGTAATTGGTTCAGCTAATTATGATATTGGCCATGTATTTGGAACCAATAGCGGAGGGGTTGCTTATTTGCAAAGCGTTTGCAGTAGTACTAACAAAGCACGAGGGGTTACAGGTAGCAATGCCCCAATTAACGATCCTTTTGATATTGATTATGTAGCTCATGAAATGGGACATCAATTTGGTGGGAATCATACTCAGAACAACAGCTGTAATAGAAATGGCACAACTGCTATGGAACCAGGAAGCGCAAGTACAATTATGGGTTATGCAGGAATTTGTTCTCCAAATGTACAAAACAACAGTGATGATCACTTTCATGGAGTAAATAAAAGAGAAATTGGACTGTTTATTTCAGGAGGTACTCATACATGCCCAGTAGTTACTTCTGTTGGAAATACAGGCCCTGTGATATCTTCCACAAGTGGCAATATATCAATTCCCAAAAGCACTCCATTTGCACTAACCGCAGTTGCATCGGATGCAGATGGAGACCCGCTTACTTATTGCTGGGAACAAATGAACAATCAAGTATCTACCCAGCCTCCTGTGTCTACTTCAACAGGAGGACCAAATTTCAAAAGCTTTTCAGCTTCAATAAATCCAACCCGTTATTTCCCGAACCTTACTACTATTGCCAATAATGGACCTTATACCTGGGAAGTACTTCCTTCAGTTTCCAGAACAATGAATTTCAGAGTTTCTGTTCATGACATTCATCCTATAGCCTCTTGTAATGATTATGCTGATATTACTGTTTCAGTAGATGGGAACTCAGGTCCATTTGTAGTTTCTTATCCTACTGCAACAGGAATATCATGGGCAGGAGGGTCTTTACAAACAATTACCTGGAATGTTGCCAACACCACTAATGCTCCTGTTAATTGTGCCAATGTTAATATTTTTCTTTCAACTGATGGAGGACAAACTTATCCTGCAATTTTAGCTACCAACACTCCAAATGATGGTTCCCATGAAATAACAGTTCCTTTGGTTTCCTCCACTACTGCAAGAGTAATGGTTAGGTCAGCCGCAGGAAGTTTTTTTGATATATCAAATAACAACTTTGCTATTAATACAAGTGGTTATTCTTTAACATCAGCACAGCAGTCTTCAATTGCCTGCTCTCCAAACAATGTAATTTTTACTATAGATGTTAATTCCACCGGAGGTTTTAGTGATCCTGTAAATTTAAGTGTTTCCCCCTTACCTGTTGGTTTATCCCATTCATTTTCAACCACAACTGTAACTCCTCCTGGATCAAGCGTGCTTACCATTTCAAATACTCAAAATATCAGTACAAATAATTACAACTTTATAGTAAATGGAACGAGCACAACCCAAAACAATAGTTTAACTTTAAATTTAGCCCTCACAAACATTGACACCGTTTTAACAATTAATAACGGTACATTAACCTCTTCTCAGTCAAACGCAACTTATCAATGGCTTGATTGCAACAATTCAAATCAACCAATTAGCGGTGAAATTAGTCAGACTTTTACTCCAACTGCAACTTCTGGGAATTACGCTGTCATGATTGGCATAAATAACTGTAGCGCAAGCTCAACCTGTCATCAGATTAATACAACTAGCCTGGATGAAAACAGTAAAAAACAACTAAAAATATTCCCTAACCCTGCTAAAGAAACAGTAAATATCAGTGGAATTAATTCTAATACAAAGGCAATTAAGATTACTGACTTACAAGGAAGATTGTTAAGCACAATAAGTTCTTTCGATGCTGAAATAATTAGCATTAATATTTCAGCATTCCCTACTGGAATGTATTTCATTCAAATTGAATCTGACGATGCCAGTGACTATTATAAACTGATTCTTGAATAGTTGATTTTTTAACAAACTACCACGTTCTTTTATATAGGAACGTGGTTTTTCCAAGCTATATGAACCTGATTTCAATTCTACTTTTATTTGGATGTCTTTTTAATTCTGATTCAAATAAATTCCATACTCTTTATGAAGTTGGAAGGCCTGCTGGGCTTGAATACAATAATGCAAAAAAAGAAGCCGGTAAAAAATGGAATATTCTATGGATTTATGCCGATAATGCAAAGGTTGAAGAAATGGGATATGAGAAAATTGGGAATCACAATGATTCTGTAATGGCTATATTAGCAAAAAAAAGAGGTGAAGATTGGCAGAGAGAATTTTATTTAAATGTAGATGAAGAACTAAATCATCACAATAAATTACGCAAGGATTTAAAATCACATAAGAATTATAAATTTGTAAATGAAGAATTAATAGAACCTCATCTGCTTTTTGAAAGAAAGACTAACAGAAAAAGATCCAGCTATATAGTACATATTGTTGGGCAAAAAAAAGAAGAGCCAGGTAAGGGCTTTATTACTTTGTGTAAATTCTTTTACAAGCCAAATAAATCACCTTCCTTTGATTGTAAAGAACAGCCGTTAACTATTTATTTTCCACAAAACGGAATTAAATGAATTTAGGAAAAAACAAATCTATTCGTGTTAAATTAATTTAAAGAAATCATGAGCTATTTTAATCCTGCCTTCTTAAAATTCTTTAAGGAGTTATCAAAAAACAACACTTCTGAATGGTTCAATGAAAACCGTAGGGTATACGAAAAAGAGGTAAAAAAACCTTTTACAGTTTTTGTGGAAGAAATGATTAAGCTTATACAAAAACATGAACCAGAAGTTCAAATAAAAGCATCGGATGCCATAATGAGAATTAACAAAGATATTCGATTTTCAAAAGACAAAACCCCTTACAATACCCATGTAGCCGCAAACATTTCTGTATATGGCAAAAAAGACAAATCCTATCCTGGGTTTTATTTTCAGCTATCACCTGAAAAAATTACGATTTATGGAGGAGTTTATGCAGTTGAAAAAGAAAATCTTCAAAAAATCCGCAATTATATTGCTGGCAATTTAAAAGATTTTTCTTCAATATATAAAGACAAATTGTTCAAAGAAAGCTTTGGAAATATTCAAGGAGAGCAGAACAAACGAATTCCAGTTGAATTTCAAAGTATATTTGAAAAGGAACCTTTAATTTCCAATAAACAGTTTTATTATAATACCAGTTTAGAAGCGGAACTTATACTTGATAATGATTTACCAGAAAAATTAATGAATTATTACAGGGCAGGAATAAAACTTAACTCATTTTTAAAGAAGGCTTTTCATTAATACATTAATTGTACCTTTAGGAATACTATAAAGCCTGTTTTCTTCCTTCTTATTAGTAGTAATAAATTATTTCTTTTCAAAGAGATATTATTAAATATGTCTAGATTTGATTCTGAAAAACTTTGTACATCTCTAATATAAAAACACCAAATTAGATTCTGAATAAATATTGATATGAAGAAAATTATACTTTTGATTACAGCCTTTTTAGGTTTTGCATCAATGTTAAGGGCTCAAATTAGCGAAGGAGGAACTCCATTAAGCTTTGGGCAAAAAATTGCAAGTCAATTAAATTCAGATTTTCCTGAAGAAATATTGCCTTTTGTAAATGTAGCCACATTACTTGCAGAGGACGCAGTAGAGGAACAGTACAAAAATATACCTTTTCGTTTTGCTTATCCACACCAGGTAAATTTCACCACTGCTAACTCAGGAAAATGGGATGTTTTATCAAACGGAAGCAAGATCTGGAGACTGAAAATTACTTCAACAGGAGCTTATTCACTTAATCTTACTTTTGATGAATACAATTTACCTATTGGAGCAAAACTTTTTATTTACAACCAGGAAAAATCACAAGTTATTGGTGCTTTCACTCATAATAATAACAAACCTTATAATCAGCTTGGCACTGTCCCTGTAGAGGGAGAATCCATCATCGTAGAATATTACGAACCTATAGGAACACCTCGCAGTAATGCTTTTAAGATTGGCACAGTTGCGCATGATTATAAAAACATTTTTAAACAAGCAGTGAATTTTAACAATTCCGGTTCCTGTAATAACAATGTTATTTGTCCTTTAAGTGCAGGTTGGGAAGAACAGATTCGCTCAGTTGCGCTTATCACTACTAATGGAGGGTCAAGATTATGTACCGGTTCTCTTGTAAATAATACCTGTAATAACGGAACTCCTTATTTTCTTACAGCTGATCATTGCCTTGGTTCTGGAGTTAACACCTGGGTATTCATTTTCAATTATGACAGTCCGCAGTGCTCTCCTAGTATAGATGGACCTCTTGCTAATTCAATTTCAGGTTGTTCATTAAGAGCTAATAACCCTGGTAGTGACTTTGCCCTTTTGGAATTAAGCTCGGTTCCTCCCGCCTCTTATGATGTTTTTTATGCAGGCTGGGACAGAACAGGAGATATTCCTACATTCCAGACAGCAATTCATCACCCCAGCGGAGATGTAAAAAAAATCTCTTTTGATTATGACCCCGCATCTGCTGTTACCTGGAATGGTGCGGCTTGTTGGGAGATAGCCAATTGGGAAAGCGGAACTACTGAACCCGGATCTTCCGGATCTCCTTTATTTGATAATAACAATCGCCTTATTGGACAGCTTTACGGAGGTTCTGCTTCCTGTTCAAGTATAACAGATGATGCCTATGGACGTTTTGATGTTTCCTGGAATGGAAGTTCTGCCAGCAATCGTCTTTCCGACTGGCTTGATCCCTGCAATACAAATGACATGACTATTGATGGCTTTAATCCTAATCAACCTACTTTAACTTTGGATGCTGGAATTTCTTCTATACTTTCTCCACTAAACGGAGCATCATCTTGTGATTTATTTGTTAATCCATCTATAATGTTAAGGAATTATGGAATAGATACCCTTACCCAGGTTACGATCAATTACCGGGAAGTTTCTAATAGTCCAAACATTTTTAACTGGACAGGAAGCCTTGCTAGCAATCAAACCACTTTGATTAATCTTCCAGTGATGAACTTCACTAACCCTGGTTCATATACTCTCGAAGTATATACTTCAAATCCAAATGGAGGAACAGACGCAAATAACTTAAATGACACACTGCGAAGAAATTTTAATATTATTACTGTAAACCCAATTCCACTTGATTTAATTCAAGGATTTGATGGTGTTACTTTTCCACCTTCAGGCTGGACAATTGGAAACCCCGATAATCAGGAGGTCTGGAAAAGAACTACTACTGCCAATGGATTTGGTAATAGTGCAGCATCAGCCATGTTCAATAATTTTGATGATGATAATACAGGCCAAAAAGATTACATTATAACTCCTTTTCTGGATTTTTCACAGGCAGTAACCCCTATCACGCTTAATTTTAATATAGCATATGCCAGATACAGCAATTCTTATTATGATTCTTTAGAAGTTGTTGTTTCTTTGGATTGTGGAAATACCTGGCAAAGGGTTTTTGCTAAAGGAAATACAAATTTATCTACCACTGGTACTAATTCAACTAATTCTTTCACCCCAACTAGCAGTCAGTGGAGGGCAGAATCAATAAATCTTGATGCCTTCCAAAGCGAGCAACAAGTACAGATAGCTTTTGTTAATATTAGTGGATATGGGAACAACCTGTATCTTGATGATATCAACCTTTATGGCTCTTCTCTATTTCTTGAATCAGGCTTTACTGCCAATGACTCAGTAGTGTGTACAGGAAATTGTATTGACTTTACTGATTTAAGCACAGGAACTCCATCAAATTGGCAATGGAGCTTTCCCGGAGCATCTACATCATCTTCAACAGATCAGAATCCAACAGGAATATGTTATCCTACTGCCGGAAATTATGATGTAACATTAATAGTTTCAAATGGAAACACTGCTGACACCTTGGTAAAATCTAATTATATTTCTGTAATAAATCCTCCAACAGGCTCTTCTTGTGGAGTAAATATAAATGAACATGCTAATAATATTGAACTAAAACTTTTTCCTAATCCTACTGACGGGCAAATTTCTATAACATATGACTTGCCAATTAAAGACCTTCTTTCTGTTAAAGTATGGAACGTTCTTGGCTCTTTAATTTTGGATTCAAATGCTCCATTAGCAAAGCAAGGCTCTTTAATAATAGATCTTTCAGGAAGAACGCCAGGAATGTATTTCATAGAAATAAATGCTGGAGCATATAAAAAAGTGGAAAAAGTAATGCTTAGGTAAATTCCGATAGAAAAAAAAGAATTCCATTGAAAACCACTTTGCACCCTCATTTTGCTTATATTTGTAGCTGTTAAATGCTTAAAATTGTAGCAAAATGTCTAAAATAGCAAGAAACATCAGGGTTTTAAGGGAATCAAAAAAGCTTACCCAAGATCAATTGGCGGAAGCATTAGAAATTACCCGATCCCGAATTGGCGCCTACGAAGAAGGCCGATCAGAACCACCTTATGATTTATTAATCAAGATCACGGATTATTTTCAGATTTCAACAGATGCTCTTTTAAAAGGAGATTTAACAAAAACCAGCCCTGAAGCCCTGTTGAAAATTGGGCAGAACCGTATGCTCTTCCCAATAACAGTTGACAGGGATGGAAATGATTTAATAGAAGTGGTTCCTGTGAAAGCATCAGCAGGGTACTTAAACGGTTATTCGGACCCTCAATTTATTGAAGAACTTCCAATAATGAATTTACCTTTTAAAATTGTGGGTAAACACAGAGCTTTTGGCATAAAAGGAGATTCAATGCCGCCTTTGCATGATGGTTCAATAGCAGTTGGAAGATATGTGGAGTCCTTAGAAGAGATTAAAGATGGACAAACTTATATTGTTCTGACTAAGAACGAGGGAATCGTTTACAAGCGCTTATATAGAAAAAAAGAAAGTGTACAAAATGCCATTGAATTTCATTCAGACAATCCAATTTACAATCCCTATTCCCTTGCCTCCGAAGAAATATTAGAACTCTGGAGTTTTGTTTGCAGTTTAAATATTGGGGAATATAAACCAGAAGATGTAAACATCGATAATATGATTCGTTTTTTGCAATCTTACAGAGTGGAAATGGGCAAATAAAAATTTAGTAAAAAGCAATATCAGTTAAATAGAAAAAAAAATGTTTGCAATCATTGACATTGAAACCTGCGGAGGAAAGTTTGAATTCCGAGAAGGAAGAATTACAGAAATATGTATTCTTATTCATGATGGTTTACAAGTAGTAGACAAATTTTCCACTCTTATAAATCCGGAATGTCATATTAGCCCATTGTATACCAATATTACAGGAATCACAAATAGAATGGTTGCTGATGCTCCTAAATTTCAGGAAGTGGCCAGAAAAATATGGGACCTTACCGAAGGGAAAATATTTATCGCTCACAATGTAGGATTTGATTATGGATTCATAAAGGATGAATTTAAATCATTGGGTGCTAAATTTAAAAGAGAGACACTTTGTACTGTTCGCTTAAGTAGAAAATTGCTTCCTGGTAAAACCTCCTACAGCTTAGGCCGATTGTGCGATTCACTGGGAATTGATAATAGTGCAAGACACAGGGCCGAAGGCGATGCAGTGGCTACTGCAAAACTATTTGATTTGTTATTGCATGTTAAAAGCATGCATCCTGTCTACAAAAATAAAGGCGTGGATGAATTAATGACAACGCGAATAGATAAAATCAAAAAATATATACTGGACAAAATTCCTGAGGAATGCGGTGTTTATTATTTTCTGGATAAAGATCAAAACATAATATATGTTGGCAAAAGTGTGAATATGTATGCAAGGGCAATAAGTCATTTCAACACTTCTGAACAAAAAGGCAAAAAGATGCTTAACGATTTGTACAATGTGGATTTTGTATCAACTGGAAGTGAACTGATAGCTTTGCTTTTAGAATCACAGGAAATAAAAAAACACCAGCCAAAATACAACCGGCTTAGAAAAGCTGATATTTTCACCCATTGCATCGATTGGCATAAAAATGAAAAAGGAATAGTTAATTTTTCAGTAGTTCCTTATGAGGAGTCGAAAAATGGTTTGCTTTCGTTTAATAATCAGGGAGCAGCCAGAGAACGACTTGAGAACTGGATCGATCAAGCCTCTTTATGTTTAAGGTATTGTGGCTTAACAGACAAGGACTCCATTTGCATGAATCATCAAATAAAAAAATGCAATGGAATTTGCGGAGAAAAAGAAGATATAAACGCTTACAACAAAAGGGCTTTTGAAGTTATAGAAAAGCACATGTATTACAACCCCAACTTCGCATTAGTGGATCAAGGCCGTTCTCATGGAGAAAAAGCAATTATACTTGTTGAAAATGGATATTATTCCGGATATGGTTATTTTGACACTTCCCAACAAATAAAATCAGCTTTGGAGTTTAAAAATTTAATAAAAAAAGCGGATTATTACCCTGATTCGGACAATTTAATAAGGAGTTGGATAAAAAAAGGAGGCAATAAAGAGATAATAAGGTTTTGATTAAATTAACTTAGTTAATATATTATTTAATAACTAATATTAAGACAATTTTACACCCTTTCTTAGATTTACATTAAATAGCAAATACGCTTTTAAGCAACAAAAAAAGTCTGTCCAACCTGTTGTTTGCTGTAAAACCCTCGAAATATTTTCTTCATTAAGTTCCCAATCTTGCTCTATAATATTTATTGCTGTTTTGTCATCATTAATTTTTTTAAGAGTAATAATTACCTCAGTTTCTTTTCCTGCGGCTGCCCAAATGAAAACTATTTGTTCATTTTCTATTATTTTTTTTACCTCTACACTTACCTTTGCACCAACATCTCCAAATTCCCAATGCACAGTTTTGCCTTCTACTAAGGAAGAATCTGCTTTTGAGATAAAATAATTCACCATTTTATTTTGATCAACAATAGCATTGAAAACATTTTCAATCGGTTTTTCTATGGAATCCTTAAAATTAACTTTCATTTGGTAATGCTGTTTAATTTCTAATTTCATTTAATTCTAAAAGTATCAATTATTTTCTTTAGAATATTTTTCACCATTATTTATTTATCATAGCGAGCTTTGCGCCTTTGCGTGAAATAATTTCCATACTATAAATCCCAACTATATTTCCTGAAAATATTTTCCTAAACTATCATTATGTTATCATAGCGAGCTTTGCGCCTTTGCGTGAAATAATTCCATTCTATCAAAGCAAGCTTTGCGCCCTTGCATGAAATTAATTCCAGACTAAAAATCCCAATTATATTCCTTAGAAGTTTTTTCTCCATCATTATCAGAACTTTTATTCTCATAATGTTTTGCATATCCAACTACTACAGAAATGATCAAAAAAGTGGCCAGTAAAAAGCCTATCAGTAATTTATTACTTGTTTTCATATGTATATAATTTGTTTTTTAAATGTCATATGGTATAGCCCTGTTATATTCATTAGCGTTTTTGAACGGTTTGTGCATGGCTATTTCATATGTATATAATTTTATTGTGAATGTCATATGGACCCGATAGCTATCGGGTACGCCATGTTATATTCATCAATGTTTGTGAACGGTTTGTCCATGGCTATTTCATATTTTAAATTTTACTGTTTTTATTTTAATTATTTCTTGCTAAACTTTTCATGATATTTTTTAATGTCTTCCAGAGATAGTTCAAGAAGTTGCATATTCTTAAAAAACAATGGAAGATCTTCATTAACAAATTGCTCTTTTTTTATCTCCCTTATCTTTTCATAACCATCTTCTTCTACAAAATAGCCTATTCCCCTCTTGTTGAAAATTATCCCTTTTTCCTGTAAATAATTAATTGTACGCATAGTGGTATTTGGATTAACTTCAAACTCCACTGCCATTTCCCTTACGGAAGGTATTTTATCTCCGCCTTTCCATTTTTTTTGCAAGATATTATCAAAAAAATAATCTGCTATTTGCAGGTAAATTGCCTGACTGTTTTCTTTAAATTCCATGTTATATCTGCCTTTCTTTTAATTTAAAATAGGATACCACAAGCATAAAAGGTCCTAATATATACCAGAATAAAAAAGAAATCACCGGCACAAAATCATCCTCAATAAAAGTTAAAAAGCCAGGATCCATTGTACTCGAATTCAAATTACCTCCTTCAAAAAAGATGGACACCAGAATAGAAGAAAATATTGCCACAATTACACTGAATAAGAATATAGAGAAAACCGTTTTCAAAAAATTATTCCCTATAAAAGCACAGGCTCCCAAAAGAAAAACAGGCTGAATTACCATATAAACAGCTATAGACCTTAGGGTATCCTGATCAAAAAAATGGACAGCATCAATAGGGTGCCCTGCAACAAAAGAACTTATGGTAATTATAAGAAAAATAAACAGCAGGTAAATTAATGTAAAAACCGGAGATGTAACAATCCAGGCTCCTGCTATTTTTTCCAGGTTAGAAACAGGAAGGGTGAGCAAATTATAGCTTTTCTGAGGCTTATTTAGTTCCGAAAATATTCTGCTGGTAAAAATTAAACCTGCAAAATAAAAAACAGTAATATATAGCCCTTTCAGGCTTCCCAGGTTATATGGGGCAATGTATGCCACAAGAACAGTTATAACAATTAGAAAACCACTAATTGCACCCAAGGCAATCCACAAAGATTGAACATTCATTACTGCTTGTCTTCTGATAAAAAAACCTAATCTTGATAATGTTAATTGATACATATTTTTAATTTTTAAAATGGTTATTAATAATTTCAGGAGATTTAACAAGGCCATTAAAAAGCAATTCAAGATCTACTCTTCCCTCTTTTCCTGATTTGTTTTTTATAATCCCTGCATTTTTACCTGCCAATTCTTCATAATAAAGAACTTCTTCGCCCATAATTTGATTTAAATTTGGTTCAAAGTACATGTGCTGTGAAATTTCATCAAGGCTTTTATGAAAAATAATCTCTCCTTTTTCCAATACAATAATGTTATCAATAAGGTTTTCAAGGTCTCTTACCTGATGGGTTGAAATAACAATTAATTTTTCCTGATCTAAAGAGGAAGCTATAATTTTCCTGAACTGGCTTTTAGAGGGTATATCCAAGCCATTAGTAGGCTCATCCAAAATCAACAACCTGGCATTTGTTGCCAAACCAAAGGAAATAAGGAATTTTTTCTTTTGCCCATAAGATAATTTGGAAACTTTTGAATCAATATTTAGTTCAAATTCATTAAGGTAATTTAAAAACTGCTCCTTATTAAACTTGGGATAAAACGGACTATTAATAGCAATAAAAGTTTTAATTTTAATTGAAGGAAGATCAAATTCCTCAGGAACAAGGTAAATATCCTCCATCATTTTAGGGTTTCTTTCAGTTGCTTCAAATCCTATAACTTTCACTGATCCTTTATCAGGAAAAGTCATTCCTGTAATGTGTTTTAACAAAGTTGATTTTCCTGCTCCGTTCTTTCCCAATAAGCCGTAGATAAACCC
>JALYPI010000001.1 GCA_030856445.1 Bacteroidota bacterium | reverse complement strand
CTCCATATACTCACCAATGGTCTGAAGGGCAATCCAGTTCAGAAATTACTGAAATAAAAGCTGGGGAATTTATCGTCACTACCTTAGATGCAAATAAGTGCAGCTTGGCCGATACAATATCGCTTTTAGATGTGCTCTCAGATGAATGTTTGTTTATACCCAATGCATTCTCACCAAATGGAGATGGGGATCATGATATGTGGGTGATTGAAAACATGGATAGCTATACCAATGTTAAAGTTGAGGTTTATAACCGCTGGGGGAATATTGTATTTAGTTCAAATGACTATGCAAATGACTGGGATGGAAAAAGAAACGGGAATGAACTTCCTGGTGGAGTTTATTTTTATTCTTTAGATTTTAATAATGGACAAAAGCCGAAAACAGGCTCATTAACATTAATTCGATAATCAAATTTTAAAAGCGTGTATATGAAAAATTCAATATATCTTGTTGTTGTAATTGTTTTATTGAGCTTTTGTGCTACTGCGCAACAGTCACCTTTGTACAGCCAGTACATGATGAATGATTTTGTGATCAACCCTGCTATTGCAGGAACAAAAGATTATGCCCCAGTTAGAACCGTGATTCGCAGCCAGTGGACAGGCATTGAAGGAAACCCCAATACCCAGACCTTAAGTTACCACAGCGCTTTGAAAAACCCAAAGGTAGGACTAGGAGGGTTTGTGTTTAACGATAAAATCGGACCTGTTTCCCAAACAGGAATTTCGGCTGCTTATGCTTACCATATGAAAGTTACAGAGAATTCCAGGCTTTCGCTTGGCTTGGCAGGTTTGCTATATATGTACCAGCTTAATACCAGTATGTTGAATTTTGACCACCAAGGGAATACGGATAATGTGTTAACCACAGGAAATTTTGGTGCCTACTATCCAAATTTCAGTTTTGGAGCCTACTATTCCGGAGAAAATTATTATGTGGGATTTTCTATTCCTGAACTCATGCAAACCAAGATATCCAATTCCCAGGATTATTTTATTATAAAGCAATTAAGACATTATTATTTGAATGCTGGATATAAATTCGAGCTCAATGAAAATTACTCCATTATGCCATCAGTGATGCTAAGGTATGTTCAGGCTGCACCGGTTGGTATTGATATAAATGCCTCTTTCGAGGCTTATGAAAAATTAAATTTTGGAATCTCTTACCGTAAAGGAGATGCAGTTGTTCCTTTTTTTGGAATCAGAATAAAAGAAATGTATCTGTTAACTTATTCCTATGATATAACCACCAGTGGCCTTAGTGGACACACTAAAGGTTCCCATGAAATAATGCTCGGTTATAATATAAACAGGAAGACTACTAGTTCAAGTTTTCAGTAACTCCCTTGTTTTTGCTATTCAATGATTGAATGTAAAAAAAAATTTGGCCTTTTTTCTATTCGTTTTTTACACTGTGGCTGTCAATATATATTCTAAACTCGTCAGAAATTATTACAAAAGGAGTAGCCGTTTTTCAGTCCTTTTTCAATTTTATTAAAGCATAACAGGATTAATAATTTATTGGTTTAACATAAACACCTAACAGATATTTTAAAACATTTGTTAGGTGTTTTTTCATTATTGTGATTTTTCAGGTATTCAACATTTTAAAATAATTAAACCCCAAACTGATTAAAATTTATATTATGCTTTCTTTTTCTTAACTATTTAAAAAAAACCTTTTTTTGTTGGAATAATCGATTTTTTTTTATATTTACATCGTATTTAAACCATAAAAAGGAGCTGAGTTTTTGTAATTTATTTAAAAAACTCAGCTCCGCTTGTGTTTAAACAGTATTGTGGTTTTGTTTTTAACAAAAGAAAACTATTTTAATTAAGTAAGGTATAAAAGTTAAAATTTAAAAAATTAGATTATGAAATTTTTTTATTGCATTCTTTTAATTTCAGTTTTTTCAGTTTTTCACAGTTTTGGACAGGTACAAACTATAGTGAAAGAGGAATCCGAGCTTTTGCAAATTTCTGAAAAAGAAATAGTGAAAACGGATAAGCCAGAAAAGGGAATTGTTGTTTTATCCTCTCAAAACGGACAAAAAACACTTCTTATAACTGATAGTGAGTTAAGAAGAGAAATCTTTAACAACAGTGAGAAAAGAGATATGCTAACAGCATTGCCTGGGTTTGTCAGCCTTGGGACTTTGGAAAACGGGCTACGGGTAACCATTAAAAATGAATATATAAATAAATACCTGCTCGAACATTTAGGAGTAAAAGAAGCCGACTTATCTAATATTAAATAATACTAATTTATACCTTCTGATTATGAAGAATTTTACAAAAAATATTTCGAAAATCGCATTTTTTACTGCATTGATTTTTTGTATAACAACCAAAGGGTTTGCGACCAATTATAGTAGCAGTAGTGTTCAACAATATGTTGGTGCTATCACCGCAGGAACAAATAATAATCCAATCTTAAGAGTCAATGTTACGGGATCAGGAGGCGGAACAGCTGCTTCCATTTGTTCCATGCAATTTACAATGCAAAACACCAATAATGCTGACATTTCAAATGCACGATTATACTATACTTCAACAGTCGGTTTTGCGACTACAAATTTATTGGCAACCGTTGCTAATCCAACAGGAACTATTACCTTTAATTTTTCTCAAGCTATTGGAAATAGCACTTATTATTTTCACCTTGCATATGACATTAAAGCTACTGCTGCAAATTGCAATTCATTTGATGCTTTTATGCCTACAAATTCTATAGCTTACATTAATGCTGCATCCTGTCCTGCTAATGCTTCTGCAACTCCTACCACCCCAAATCCTGCAGGGGAACGCGTTATTGAAGCTCCAGGTTGTTGGAATTATTGCTCCTCTAATGCATCAGCTACTACATACTCTTATATTAGTAATGTAACCTTTAATACTATAAATAACAGTTCAGCCACCTGTACGGATTATACTGATTTTACTGCTATTAGTACAGTAGTCAATCCAAGTTCTTCTTATAACCTAACCATTACAAAAACCAATACCTGCACTGGTACTACCCCTTTTACAGGTAGGTTTGCTGCATGGATAGACTGGAACAACGATGGTGTTTTTGGTGCGGGTGAACAGGTTTTAACTGATGCTGCTGCGTCAAATGGACCGGTAACAGTATCAGTTACTGTGCCGGCAGGAGCTACAATAGGAACAACAAGAATGAGATGTATATTTATAGAAGGGGCAACGGTTCCGCCAGTATGCGGTGCTTATTCAACTTGGGGAGAAACCGAAGATTATTCAATTATAATTGCCACCCTGGTTAACTGTTCTGGAACACCTACTGCCGGTACGATAACACCTGCAACAAGTACCATAACAACTGCCCAAAGCGTTAACTTGAACTGGTCTCAATTACCTCAGGCGGGAATGGTTTATCAATGGCAAAGCGCTTCCAGCGCAACTGGTCCATGGTCAAATGTTTCAGGTGCAACTAGCTTTAGTTATACTGCATCAGGGCTGTCAGCAGGAAGTCATTTTTTTAGATTAATCATAACCTGTACTAATAGTGGATTATCAGCTACTTCAGCTACGGCTTCAGTTACTGTTACTTTAGTTTATTGTGCTTCTGCAGCTTTGAATTGTACTCCTAATTTTACAGGTGGTTGTGGTGTGCAATATTTAGTTATTAGGAATGTTACTTTAGGAACTTTGAATAATAATTCATCTGCCACAACATGCGATGCAGGCGGAAATTCTGATTTTACAAGTTTGGCAGCTCCTAATTTAAATATTGGTCAATCTTATAATTTATCTATCACTGTCGGAGCAACATCTTGCGGAACAAATACAGCCATGGTATGGTTTGATTTTAATCAAAATGGTGATTTTGGAGATGCTGGAGAAGCATTTGCATTTGGTACTGTGGCTTCGAATGCTACAGTTACTATTCCAATAGTAGTGCCAACAACTGCCTCAATAGGAAATACAAGGATGCGTATTAAGTATCTATATAATTCCCAAATTCTCTCTAGTTGGCATTGTTATGATAATTCGGGTTACGGAGAAACTGAAGACTACATGGTAAACTTACAATGTACTCCAACACCATCAGATATTGGTGGGAAATTCCCGGCAAATGGAATGAATATGGCTTGTGGATCAGCCGCCATTCTTGGTTGGAACCCTCATACCTGTGCTACTGGATTTAAAGTTTATTTAGGCACAACCAATCCACCTACAACACTAGTTAGCACTCAAACTGCAACTACTTTTTATACGGGTAACCTGGCTAGTAATACTACTTATTATTGGAGAATTGTGCCATATAGTAGTAATGGGGACGGGGCAAGCTCGGTCTGGTCTTTCAACACGAATACTGCGATCAATACAGCAATTTCACAAAATGCAGATGGGTGCAGCGACCTAGGTGTTACTCTCACCGCTAGTGGAGGTGCTTTCCCTGATTATTTTTGGTATAATGTTCCTTTTGGTGGTGCTCCTGTTGCAACCGGTACAACTTTCTCTCCTACAGGATTAACTAGCCCAACCACTTTTTATGTTTCAAATGTTCTTTCAGGCCCTAATGCAAGCATTGATGCTAGTGCTACAGGTGGCGTTGTTTGTAGCAATGTGGACCGAGGCTGGGGGAATATGTTTGATATACAGGCAAAAACTGCCAATTTAACTATCACGGGAGTTTCTGTTATGTTTAGAAATAATGGGACTAATCCAACATCTGGTATAACAAACAGACCTGTTAAAGTGTATTATCGCCAAAGTTCTTATGCAGGTAATGGTGGTTCTGCCGCTGGCTGGATTTTGTTGGATAATTTTACAGTTGCTGTAGCTAATGCTCCAACTGCTCCAACATACATTAACAGTACAGACTTTTTTATACCTGCTGGTATGACCTATTCTATGTACGTGGTATATGACCAGGAATATGCATCATCCCCCGGGCTTTTTGCCAATGCAGATCTTGAATTAAGAACAGGTACTTCAATATGTGGGTCTGAGTTCGGAACTGTTATCAATGATAGAACATTTAGAGGTACTGTGTTTTACAATACTAGCTGCTCCAGCCCTACAATTCCGGTAGTTGCTTCTCCATGGGTTTCAAGTGCTCAGATTAAATTAGCACCTGCAACGATTACGGGACTTGTTGAGAGATGTACGGAAAGCGGATGGACTTATTATTCGGCTCCTTCAGTTCCTAATGACTGGCTTTTTGCCATCAACAAAAACGGGAATGTTTTTACAGCCACGGTGGATATTACTAAACAAGGAAGTGTGTATTCAAATATCAATGCCCCCGGGCAGCACGGCTCTTTCTTGTTACCTAGATTTTGGAATGTTAACCTTACCTCCGGAAGCATTAATCCTGCCCAGCCTGTTGGGGTAAGATTTTTTGTTGATACAGCAGAGATTAGGGCTACTGTAAATGCAAGGGAATTGGCTCATGCAACAAGTTATTCCACTACGTTTAAAACTGCATGGAGGTGGTTTAAATCCGAAGGAATTCCATTTAATTTCGGTGTAAATATTGACGGTAATATCTTTAATTTTAACAATATGACTCCTACTGTGGTAAACAACATGAATATTGCCAATGCTCCTTACACAGGATTCATCAATAATGTTGCTTATGTTCAGCTTGGTGGTATTACTTCATTCTCTGGTGGTACAGGAGGGGTTGGGTTTACTCCTGATGTTGGTGGTGTTTTGCCAATAGAATTATTGAGTTTTCAAGCGAATGAAAGTGAAAAATTCAATAAGCTGGATTGGAGCACAATCACCGAGAAAAACAATGACTTTTTTATTGTTGAAAGTTCAAAAGACGGTTTTGATTTTGTAGAAATAGGCAAATTAAAAGGAGGAGCTAATTCAAACCAACTTTTGAGTTACACTTTTAATGACTATAAGTTTTATAATCCTCTTACTTACTATCGGTTAAAACAAGTTGATTTTGATAAGGAGTTCAGTTATAGTTCAATTGTTGCAGTTGATAGAAAACTCCAAAATATTAACAAAGTAAACCTGTATCCTAATCCAAGTGATGGAAGGGTTACTTTAAACGTGATTTCTTCTGAAAAAGGGATAGCCCAAATTAAAGTTGTAAATAGTATTGGACAGGTATTATTTAATTCAACAATCACAATTGATTCAGGTCAAAACTTAAATGATTTTGATTTAAGCGATTTGCCTCCAGGCTTTTACATTCTTGAGTTAAGTGGTTTAAATGAAAAAAGCCATATTAAGTTTACAAAACGCTAAATAATTTGAAGCTGATTTTTTGTTCCACCTTAAAGACCTTATCATTATGATTAAGGTCTTTTTGTTTGATTTTATAGGAAAGAGTACTTTTAATTAGACAAGACAGTTTCCTGTCATTTCCTTTTGGTACTTCAATACCCATAATTCTTAAAATAGTAGACGCATTATCTCAAAGCTTTCCATCTTTAACCTGTTTGTAGTCCGGATCTATTAAGATGCACGGCACTCAGGTTGGTGGTGCACCTGAACCTTATAAAATAGGAGGTATATGTAGCTAATTCGATGAATAAATAAACAGGTTTCTTGTTTTAAAAAATCACAAGCTGTTTTAATATGAATATACTAGTGAACTTGTTTTTTTGTTTAAACACAAAGCATTAACTGCCAACTCGCCAAACCAGCACATGATTTTTATTCTGCTTTTACAATCCCAATATTTTTTATATTTTTACAATTTGGGAATTCAATTCCCTAATTGTAAAGATTATGATTGAAAGGGATTTAAAAAAAAAGATACTTTTGTTAGCAAAGAAGAACAGGAAAAAGGGAAAATAAAAGCTGTTGAAATTAAATCAGCACATACATATTACCCTGACTTTTTTAAAGGACTTACTTATTATAGCAGTCTTTCAAATATCAAAAAGGAAAACTGTTTTTTAATTTATGCAGGCAACAATGAATTGAAAACCTCTAATGGCGAGCTTTTAAATTGGAAAAACATTAATAAGATATAATTTACCCAAAGTAAAATCGAATACACTTGCAAAATAAACACTTGAATTTTAGTTATTTACATTTTTTTTATTTTACAAATTGGGAATCCAATTCCCTATTTGTAAAAATTGAATTTGTTTTTCAATACTATTAATAGCTCTTGTGTGTCATTTATTAAATACTTCTTTTAGCTTTTTATCCTGCTCTAAGGGAGAGAAAGTTGACCTTTGCTTTTTGTAGAGTTGTATCCCATAAGCATTATAATATGACCTAATATTCCATCTTTTAAAGAACAGAAAAAGATTCTTGCTTACACTGTTAAATCAAGCAACAATCAAGAGGGCACATCTTTTTTATGTAAAATTCAAACAAGACAATCCCCATTCATCTCCATGGGCCTGTCAATGCCCATCAATTTTAAAACAGTAGGTGCAATATCCCCAAGCTTGCCATCTTTAACCTGTTTGTAATCCTTATCAATTAATATACAGGGCACAAAATTGGTGGTATGAGCGGTGTTTGCTGAGCCATCTGGGTTTATTACATAATCTGCATTGCCATGGTCGGAGATGATCAAAAAGGAGTAGCCGTTTTTCAGACCTTTTTCAACTACTTGTTCTACACATTTATCCACTGTTTCCACTGCTATTATTACTGCTTTGTAAACCCCTGTATGTCCAACCATATCTGGATTTGCATAATTTACACAAATAAAATCCGCTCCCTCATGTTCTATTGCATTTACTAATTGGGTGGTAAGCTCTGGTGCACTCATTTCAGGCTTTAAATCATAAGTGGGAACCTTTGGCGAGGAAACCATAATTCTTCTTTCTCCCTCAAAAATTTCTTCACGTCCACCGGAAAAGAAAAAAGTAACATGAGGATATTTCTCCGTTTCTGCTACCCGTATTTGTTTTTTGTTTGCCCTGGAAAGTACTTCCCCTAGTGTATTAGTGATGTTTTCCTTTTCAAAAATTATTTTTACGTTTTTAAAACTCTCATCGTAATTGGTCATTGTAACATAATACAAGTCCATTTTTTGCATCGTGTATTCAGGGAAATCCTGCTGATGTAAGGCCAAAGTTATTTCTCTGCACCTATCGGTGCGGAAATTAAAGCAGATAACTACATCACCCTTATTTATTAAGCCTAATGGATCTCCATCTTCAGTTGTAATGATAATGGGATTTAAAAACTCATCAGTAACACCATGCTCATAAGATTCTTTTACTACAGTTAATATATCTCTTGTTTTTTTGCCCTGACCATTTACCATAGCATCATATGCAATTTTAATCCTCTCCCATCTTTTGTCTCTGTCCATGGCATAATACCTTCCAATAACTGTGGCTATCTTGCCTGTTGAATTTTTTAGGTGTTCTGTTAGTTTAGCCAAATAATCTAAGCCACTCTTAGGATCGGTGTCTCTTCCATCTGTAAAGGCATGAATAAAAACCTTTTGTAAATTATGATCCTTTGCCATATCACACAATTTATGCAAGTGAGCTTGTGAAGAATGCACTCCTCCCTCAGAAACCAAACCCAAAAAATGAACTGATTTATTATTTTCTTTGGCATAATTAAAAGCATTATTAAGCACAGGGTTTGTATCAATGGTCCTATCTTTAATTGCCTTGTTGATTTTGCCTAAATCCTGGTAAACAATCCTTCCTGCTCCTAAATTTAAATGTCCAACTTCAGAATTCCCCATTTGTCCTTCTGGTAAACCAACCGATTCTCCTGAAGTGATTAGTTTTGAATGAGGGTATTTTTCAAAAAGGCTATCCATAAAAGGAGTGTTGGCATTGGAAATAGCATCTGATTCTGAACCGTTCCCAAGTCCCCATCCATCAAGTATCAATAATGCAATCTTTTTTGTGTTCATATTAGTTGTTCTTTACTGTTATCAAAACAAATCTCAAATATACTTCCTTTGGGGGTATTGTTTTTAATCTGTATTATTCCATCATGTTTTTCTACAATATTTTTAACTATAAATAAACCCAGGCCGGTGCCTTTTGCTTTTCGTGTTTCTTCATTTCCTATTCTATAAAACTTTTGAAAAACATTGTCTTTTTCCTGCTCAGCTATTCCGCTTCCCTGATCGGCTATCAGAAGATGTATTTGTTTGTTTTTTTGGTATAAAGAAACATGAATCTCAGAACCTTTCGGAGAATACTTCACTGCGTTTTCATATAAATTTAACAAAATTGAAGGAAAAGTCAGTGCATCAACAGGAAAAAAAACAGCAGGCTGAAGATTTAATTTAATAGGGTAATCGCTTTTTTTGAAATGACTCACATTTAAAAGAGTAGTTTCTATAAGAGTACCAAGATCTGCAGATTCTCTGTATATACTAAAAGCATTTCCATCTATTTTAGCTGCCATTAATAAATTGTCAGCAAGGCTGTTTAACCTTTCAGTGTCATTAATTGCCGATAAGAGCAAGCTTTGCTGTTTTTCTCTTGGAAGCTCATGCTTTAACATGGTTTGTAAATGGAGTTTATTTGAAGCAAGAGGAGACTTTAATTCATGGGTAATGGAGAGTAGAAAATTTTTCTGTTGTTCTGAAAGTGCTGTCTCTTTTTTAAAGGTTTTATGTGTTTTAATAATTCCAATAATGAGCAGGAGCAAAAAAACAATCCCCTCTCCGGCAATCATCATCCATTTTTTATGTAATTTTTCATCCAGTTCATCCAGTGATTCATTTTGGATAACGCCCTGTTCTTGTTTTACAATTAACAATTCAGCTTTTTTTTGAGCAAGTTCATTGTTCACTTCAAATAACATAAAAGCCCACCAAATAAACTGCAGACAGACATATCCTACAAGGAGGTAAAAAATAAAAAGAGGCTTTGATTTATTCATTTTTATGGTTTTGTAAAATTGAAATGATATTTTCAATTTTCAGATAGCTTTATTAGAAACTTGGACAAGGTGGTTCTTTTGATTTCTTTTTTTGCTTTTCAGTTTCTGATTTTAAAGTGGAACCTAATTCATAATGTCTTTGTCCTTGTTTTGAAAGGCTTAGCTGATCCCTTCTGGATTCAAGAGCACAAAAACCTTTTCCTTCATTAATGGTCATCCACTGAGGATCCTCTCCAATAAAATTCAACACAATTTTGCCTTTGTAAATTTCCCAAAATCCAGCATAATTTGAATTGCAACTATTATCATTACTGACCTTTAAATAAGTAAAACTGGAATCTTTTTCTAATGTAAGTTTATGTTTAACCCTTGATACAAGTTTTAGTATAGAATCATTTTCCAGGTTTTGGCCTATGTAAGTGCCCGCATAATTGCCCTGAGCAAAAGCAAGGGGAGGAAGTAGAAAAAATACCAATAACAAATAGTGCATAAATCAGAAACGGAGACAGTTTTTCATTGTTGCAAATTTAAACAATAACCAAAAGAATTAGTGAGTTCAGCTGAACTAAAATTAGCAAATGATAATTAAAATACTAGGTTTTAATGCATTTTTAATAGTTTTAATCGAATTACGAACCAAAAAAGCATAAAATGAATTGATATCTGCGTTTTTTGCTAATAATAAAGGTTAAATTAATTTGTAATCCGGAGCAAATGAACTAACCTTGTATACAATTCAATAATTAGATATTAAAAGAATACGCTTGTGTTTTCACTTTGGAATTTTTGAATAGCAGATTCCTGTAATTAGAATTTTGATAATTAAATTTAATAATTATGTTAGTTAGTTGGATTGAAATACCTGCCATTGATTTTCATCGAGCAGTAAAATTCTACTCTAAAGTATTCAGAATAGATTTCACAATGGAAGAATTTCACAACCTGCCTCATGCAATTTTTCCTGCAAATGAAAGCCCCGGAGTAAATGGTGCTATAGTAGAAACTAAAATGGATCAGGTTTTAGGAAATGGGCCTGTTTTATTCTTTTCTACTTTTGACATGCCCTCGACCCTAGATTTAATAGAAAATAATGGCGGTAAAGTCTTACAACATAAAACTTTAATTAAAAACACTACAAAAGAGGGTGAGGTAACTATTCCTAAAACTTTAATAGATGGAAATGTAGGTTATTTTGCTTATTTTAAAGATAGTGAAGGAAATAAAATGGGCCTTTATTCAAACAGTTGAAACAGATTTTACTTTAACTAAAAAACGTCAATTATAAGTGTTGTTTTTCCATTAAAAATAAATGAGTCGCCAGGCTTTTTCTTATTTAATAATGCTGCAACCGGAGCATTAGGAGAAACAAAAATCACTTTGTTCCCATCGAGATTAGAAGGACCCAAGCCTATTGATATGTAAAATAAATACTCATTGGTAAGTACAGCTGATCCTGTTGAAGCTTCTGTATGAATTAGTGTTGTGTCAATTTTATTCACAAATTCAAGTTCTCTTTTGGCCTGTTCCAGTTGCCTTGCATTCATATCCCGTTCTAATTGACTTGAAGCTCTTGCTGTTTCGTGCTTGTCTCCTGCTGAACTTTTCTCTTCGCTGTTTGCAGACTCCTGAGCCATTTCCATTGCCTTTCGAGCTGTTAATATCCTCTGTTGAAGAATAGCAATGCATTCATTTTTTAACTTCTGTTTCCAATTTATTTTTTCTTTTTTGTTTTCTATATTCATTGTATCTATCATTTTTTTCTTTAAATTAATTTTTAATTAGCTAAAAAAATCTATTTATTAAAGCATGTTTAATTAATTTGCAATATATTTACAATTAAACAATTTAAATGCGCTTTTTTATTAAAATATTATTGTCCTCCATTTTATTATTGTTGTCTCAAAATAGTTTTGCAGTAACAATAAATAAAACCCTTTATATTAATTCTGGAATATATACTACAGTAAATAATACTACCTTTCCTTATCTTGTATTTAATGATACGGATACTTTCAATTCCCTTAATCATGTAATCACTATTTCCAGTATTGATACACTTATTCTTAAAGTTATAAATAATGACACAGTAATTCATGGTTTTAACATTAAAGGTTATGCAGGCATAAATTCAATCCTAAATCCTGCTGATTCTATATCTGATACATTAACTTTCGCAGTTCAGGGTTTATATATTTATTATGATTCTTATAAATATCCTGATTATAAAAACATTGGTGCGGGAGGAATGATTTGCGTTAACAATTCAACATCCAAAAAATATTACTGGAATCTGAAAGATTTCCAATCGGGATTTAACAATCAAATTGCTGCTAATAATGGAGTAAATTGGTCACAATACGATCCTGATTATTTTACCATTAATGGAAAGAGTTTTCCTGATCTGCAAAATGACACTACCGCTCGGGTGCTGTGTAATGTAGGAGATACAATCCACATATTCATAGCCAATACAGGACAGGCAGCTCATTCTTTGCATTTTCATGGTTTTCATTCTAGAATAATCTATTCTACACAAAGCCATCAAATAGGGTGGGTAAAAGATACTTTTCCATTACAAAAAATGGATGCCATGGTCTTGGAAATGATTCCTGATAAACTGGGGGAATACAGTGTGCATGATCATAATCTAATTGCTGTTTCAGGGGGAGGGATTCATCCAAATGGAATGTTTATAATAATGAAAGTACAATAATGAGATTTTTATTCACCCTGTTTATTCTTTTAACTTCTTTGTTCACATTGGCTCAGAAGACTATTAATTACACTGTAATAATGCGTAGCAATATTGGTTCTGCAACTATGTGGGATGGTACTGTTCTTCCAATATATGGTTTTGCTTCTATGTTGTCAGCTCAGCCTACCTTGCCAGGAAAAATCCTTTATGCAGAACAGGGTGACACAGTAGTCATTACTGCACGAAATGTATCACAGGGAGAACACCATACCATTCACCTTCATGGACTAGATGTAGATACCAGGAATGATGGAGATCCTGCTACTTCTTTTTGGCTTAGCCATATGCAAGATACTACCTATACTTTTATTGCGGACTATCCCGGAACTTATATTTATCATTGCCATGTAGGAGATGTGGTGCATTTACAAATGGGCATGTATGGCCTAATAGTAGTAAATGCTGCAGGTGGTGCGAAAACTGCCTGGACTGGAGGTCCACAATATGATAATGATTATAAATGGTTAATGACTGAAATTGATTCGGAATGGCATTTTAATCCTCCTGTACATGATACGGTGAATGATAATATAATTATACCACCTTACAATCCTGATTATTTTCTTATTAACGGTAAATCTGAACAACAAATAGCGGATGATGATTCCATAAAAATTATAGGAGCAGAGGGAGAAAACATCTATATGCGCCTTGCAAATATTGGATATTTTAATAACAAAGTAGTTTTTCCCTCTATATTGAATGCAACTATAATTTCTACAGACGGAAGGCCTATGCCGGTTGCTATTCGGTCTGATTCTATTGATATTATGCCAGGGGAACGTTTTGGGGTAATGCTTAATTCTTCAGGTCAATATAATGGATTAGTGGAAGTAAGTTATTTAAATATGAATACTGATTCTATCTGGAATAAACAGTACGTTCCTGTTTCCATTCAAGGATATGTTGGATTAGATAAAAATTCTTCAGACGACTTTATTAATGTGTTTCCAAATCCTGCTAGCAATTACATAGAAATTAAAATAGCAGATAAAGAGGAAAATAAGGTTGAATTTTCTTTGATAAATTCTCTTGGACAAATTACTAAACACCAAAAGATTAATAACAGTTCTGAGATCTATAAAATGGACATCAGTGATTTAAATTCAGGTATATATTTTTTGCAAATAGCAGTTGGCAATAAGCATTTTTTCAAAAAAATAATCAAAACTTAAATTTGAGCAATACGAGATAAATATTCTCTTTGTATTTATTCTTAAAATTTAAGTAATTTTAATAGTATGAGAAGGTAAATTAAACAGGAATTCACTCCTCTAATTACTTACTTTTTTAATCAATTTCTGTTTTTTAATCACTGTTGTCCGGGGAAAAGGATAGAGATTCCTCATTTCGCTACGCTCCATTCGGAATGACAAGGGATTCAGTTATATCAATGAGAGGGAGGGGTTAAGATGCGGCTTTGCCGCATCTTAACC
>JALYPI010000300.1 GCA_030856445.1 Bacteroidota bacterium | reverse complement strand
ATCTTAAAGGGGCCATACCTGCACCACCTCCAATGTAAATCATCTCTTTTTTCGTATTTTTTATATGGAACTCTCCGTAAGGCCCTGAGATAACGACTTTATCACCCGGCTTCCTAGAGAAAACATAAGAGGAACAAATACCAGGATTTACATCCATGAATTTATTTGCTTTTCTATCCCAGGGAGGAGTAGCCAAACGTATATTAAGCATGATAATGTTCCCTTCTGCTGGATGGTTAGCCATTGAATAAGCTCTAAAGATAGGCTCATCATTTTTCATGGTAAGATCCCAAATATTGAACTTATCATAATCATCACGGAATTTCTCAGGGATGTTATATAATTCTGTTTTAAAATCGACAACTACAGAAGGAACATCAAGTTGTATATATCCACCAGATTCAAATTCCAGAAATTCGCCTTCCGGTAATTTAACAACAAATTCTTTAATATAAGTAGCTACGTTGTCGTTTGAAACAACCTCACATTCCCATTTTTTAATTCCAAAAATTTCTTCAGGAATCTTAATAACCATATCCTGTTTTACTTTCACCTGGCATCCTAATCTCCAGTGATCAGCAATTTCTTTGCGTGAAAAATAAGGTTCTTCAGTAGGTAGAATTTCTCCCCCGCCATCTAAAACCTGACATTTACACATTGCGCAAGTACCCCCACCGCCACAGGCAGATGGAAGAAAAATTTTATTATTCCCCAGAGTTGTTAAAATGGTGGAACCACCTTCAACAACAATAGGTTCCTGCCCATTAATGGTTAAACTTACCGGTCCTGATGGAGCCAATTTTGATTTGGCAAAAAGGATAATCGATACCAACAACAGAACGAATACTAAAAACACCGTTATGCTGGCAATTAATGTTATTGTTTCAACAGCTAAAATCATCATAGCAATTATTATTATAATTCAATACCCATAAAACTCATAAATGCAATCCCCATCAAACCTGTAATGATAAAGGTAATGCCTAACCCTCTTAATGCTGGAGGAACGTTGGAATAACGTATTTTCTCTCTAATTGCAGCAATGCTTACAATAGCTAAAAACCAACCAACTCCTGAACCTAACCCGAAAACAGTGGCTTGTGAAAGACCTGAATAATCTCTTTCCTGCATAAATAAAGCACCACCTAAAATAGAACAGTTAACAGCGATAAGTGGAAGAAAAATTCCAAGTGCTCCGTAAAGTGCAGGAGCAAATTTTTCTACTACCATTTCAACAAGTTGAACAATGGATGCAATAACAGCAATAAACATAATAAAGCTTAGAAAGCTAAGATCAACCTCAGCAAACTCAGGTCCAATCCATGCAAGTGCACCTTCGCGCAGTATGTAGTTTTCTAATAAGTAATTCACAGGGACAGTAACACCCAGTACAAATATTACAGCAATACCAAGTCCTACTCCGGTTTTAACGGTTTTTGACACGGCAAGATATGAACACATGCCTAAGAAGTAGGCAAATATCATATTGTCAATAAAAATCGATTTAACGAAAATATTTATATGTTCCATAAAAAAATTTGTTACGAATTAATGAGATTCAATCAATTTAGTATTCTTGCTTCTTTGTACCCAAATTATAATACCAACGGTTATAAGTGCCATAGGAGGCAAAATCATAAACCCATTGTTAAAATAACCAGCCTCATAAAAAGATTCTGGAATAATTTGAACACCGTAAAGGTTACCAGAACCAAATAATTCTCTAAAAAAAGCAACCAAAATTAAAATAAAACCATAACCTATGGCATTTCCAAAACCATCTAATAAAGAAGGCCAAGGCTTGTTGGCAAGAGCAAATGCCTCTAGTCTACCCATTATAATACAATTGGTAATAATTAAACCAACGAATACAGAAAGGGCTTTACTTACATCATAAACAAATGCCTTAAGCACCTGATCCACTAAAATCACAAGAGAGGCTACCACTACGAGTTGCACAATAATACGTACCCTGTCAGGAATAACATTACGCATTAATGATATAATTACATTTGCGCAAATCATAACCGCAAGCACGGAAACTGCCATTACCACAGCTTGTTTTACCTGCACTGTAATTGCCAAAGCGGAACAAATACCCAATACCTGAACAGTAATAGGATTACTGTCATTTAAAGGGTCCTTAATTAGCTTTTTATTTTTTGCAGAGAATAAAGGTTCACTTTTCTTTATCTCACTAACTTGTGTTGTTTCAGCACTCATATTAAATACGATTTACTATTTAGATTCTTTTTCTATTTCTTCTGTTTCGCTCTCTGCGCCTGCCTCTGGAGAAACACCACCGGCTCTGTCTGGAGAAATTGTTTCAGCGTCTTGTACTTCCTCAGCCGGAACTGGCTCTAATGTACCTTGAGTATAATTTTTCAAATAAGGAACATAAATGTCAATTGTTCTAGCAATCATCTCATTAACCCCGTTACTAGTAATTGTTCCCCCTGAAATGGCATCAACAGCATGCATATCTTCTGGGGATACTCCTCCTTTAATTGCTCTAATCGGTTTATAATTACCTTCCTGGTCAAACATTAATCTCCCTGTAAATTGCTTTTGGAATTCAGTAGTATTTATTTCAGCACCAAGGCCCGGAGTTTCTGATTTATGATCGAATTTTGCACCATAAACATTAAATACATTTAATGTAGCATCTAATGCAATATAACCCCATATAGGCCCCCATAAGCCTTTGCCTCTCATAGGAATAATAAAAACCTTTTTATTATCCAATTCAGTTATAAATAAAGGATATTGTCTTTTTTCATGTGGTTTTTTAAGTTCCTTTGCTAAATCAATATCAAAGGCGGTATATTCTGCACCTGTTACTAGTTCTCCTTCTCCTGTTAATATGAGCTGTTCGGTAATGTACTGGTTAAACTTGTTTTCTGCTTCTAAAGGTGTTGCTTCAACACCTACAGAGCCTAAAATATCCTGCATCTTTTCAATTCTAATATTTGCAGTTTGATATGGCTTTAGCCCAATTGCAGCAGAGGCAAGTAGTAATCCTACAACTATAACAAGTACAGCGGAAAAACCAAAAGTGTATATATTACTATTCTTATTCATAAACTATAAATTAAACTTTTACGCTGATTCTTTTAAGTCTTCTGTTAATATTTGCCTGCACTACATAATGGTCAATAAGTGGTGCCATGATATTCATAAATAAAATGGCAAGCATCATTCCTTCAGGAAATGCAGGATTGAATACCCTGATCATAATTGCCAAAAGGCCAATAAAAAAACCATAAATATACTTACCAGTATTGGTTTGGGAAGCAGTAACAGGATCGGTAGCCATAAAAACAAGCCCAAACATAAATCCTCCAAGAACTAGCTGATGTAGTGCTGGAACCGACATTAAAGGGTTTACAGCAAATGCATTAAAAATCAAACCCATAACAAAGCCACCTACTAATACAGATAACATGATTCTCCAACTAGCAACACCGGTAAACAAGAGGATAAAGGCTCCAATTAAACAGGCAAAAGCAGATGTCTCTCCAATAGAACCGGGTATATATCCCCAGAAGGATTCAGCAATAGATGGAATTGCAGCAACTCCTCCTTCAATAGCTGCGGCAAGAGGAGTAGCTCCAGATACAGCATCAGCATACCAAACATCATTACCAGACATTTTTGTGGGATAAGCAAAAAACAAGAATGCTCTGGCAGCAAGCGCTACATTTAAAATATTCATCCCTGTACCACCAAATACTTCTTTACCAATAACAACAGCAAAAATAGTAGCCACAGCTACCATCCATAAAGGAATATCAATTGGTAATACTAAAGGAATCAGCATACCAGAAACAAGATAACCTTCATTAATGGTGTGTTTTTTAACAATGGCAAATCCAAATTCAATTCCCAATCCAACACCATAAGAAACAATTACAAGAGGTAACACTCTTAAAGCGCCAAAAACAAAATTATCCATCAAAGAGGCATCAGTTACCCCTGTTCCCAAATGATACTGGTATCCTACATTCCACATTCCAAATAATAAACAAGGAATCATAGCGAATACAACCGTAATCATGGTTCTTTTCAAATCAATTCCATCACGGATGTGAGTTCCTGAATGAGTGGTATGCCCTGGAACAAATAAAAATGTTTCAAAGCCATCATAAACAGGATAAAATTTTTCAAGCTTACCTCCCTTTTCAAAGGCAGGTTTTACTTTATCCAGAAGATTTCTTAGCGCTTTCATATTAACTAAATTCTTTTTTAATAGTATCTAAACCTTTACGGATAATTTTTTGGAAATCAATTTTTGAAGGACATATAAATTCGCACAGGGCAAAATCTTCTTCAGCAACCTCATATATACCTAACTTTTCCATTTGTTCAATATCCTCTATCAATATAGCTTTTGTCAATAACATTGGATAAATATCAAAAGGGAAAACTTTCTCGTACTCACCTGTAATTACAAAAGGACGTTCCTCCCCGTTAAGGTTTGTATTAAGAACATACTCTTTACTTGGTCTTAGCCAAGAAGTAAAGGTTCTGGAAAAGCTGAATTTTTCAGACCCTGGAATTAGCCAGCCAAGAAACTGCGGCTCATCCCCTTCAGGAATAACGGTAATTTGTGTATCATAAAAGCCAAGAAAGCCATCAGGCAAAACCTGGCTTCCTGTATAAACACTTCCACTGATTATTCTGTTATTGTCTTCAATAAGATTTCCTGATAATATATTTTTAAGAGAGCTACCAAGAAGAGTTTTAAAATATTTAGGACTTTTTACTTGTGAACCCGCAAGCGCAATAACACGAGTGGCATCTAATTGACCCTGAATAAACAATCTACCAATCATTAAAACATCCTGAGGAGATAAATACCAAACTACCTCGCCTTTGTTTACAGGGTCAATGTGGTGAATCTGAACTCCAACATTGCCAGATGGATGTGGACCTGATATTTTATTTATCTGAACGCCTTTGGAATTAGTGAATACTTTAGAAGGCATTAAATCAGCACTAACATTTAAATGAACTGTTCCATCTGTTAATTTTGTTATTGCATCAAGGCCTGTTTGAAATTCCTCTCCATGCCCATGAACAATAAAATCATTATCGGCAGCAAGTGGACTGCTACCAAATGCAGAAATAAATATTGACTTTGGAACATGAGTAGGATTTGCAATCACATGAAAAGGTCTTTGTCTTATAAAAGGCCAGATTCCACTCTCAAGTAAAATTCCTATTATTTCCTCACGGGTTAATGTTTTAGGATCTGCTTTTCTGAATTCTTTATATGAAATTTCTTTATCTGCAAGTATTTTAACTTCCAGGATTTTTCTTTTCTCTCCTCTTACAATTTCAACAATTTCGCCACTTACAGGGGAGCAAAATTGCAGCATTTCATTGTACTTATCGTAAAATAATGGAGAACCGGCTTTCACCTCATCACCTTGCTTAACAAGTAACTTAGGAGTAACCCCAGTAAAATCGGTAGGTTTAATTGCAATCAACTCTGGTAAAGGGGCAGTTGCAAATACTTTTTCAGCTACACCTTTAAGTTTAATGTTTAAACCTTGTTTAATCTTTATATGTTTTGACATTTTAAGAAAAATTTATGCCCTTTTTATGTTTCGGTGCAAAATTATAAATATCTTTTATCTACAAGCGATTTTTTTGAGTTTTTTTTCTTATATTTTACTACTTACAGCTAATTAACAATTAATTTTCAATTTAGTAATGCAGTCTTTTGATTTTTATGATTCAAATTCATTGACACCAGAAGTTTATTTAAATAATTTACCTGAATTATTTATTCGCTTCTATTAAAAAAATGAGTTGACAGAGTTAAAAAAATATGTGAAAAGAAGAAGTGTATTGTGTAGTTTACTTTTTTTCAGAAAAATAATGATTTTAATATACAGATCGATATTAACCTGAGTTCGATTTAAAAAACAATGAGCTAGTCAGTTTTTTTTGATCATAAAGTTCAAGGAATCTCGGTTTCCCTCTGTGGCTTCTCCGTACAACCTGTGAAATAAAAGATCGAACTCAGGTTATTAGTAATGTAATGCTGGTTATTCAATAGAATATTAAGCTATTATTTCAATCATTAAGAAATTTAACCATCTTATTTATTGCTATTGCTCTGTGGCTTATTTTGTTTTTTTCTTTTGCGTCCATTTGAGCAAAAGTTATGGAATATCCTTTGGGTTTAAATATAGGATCATAACCAAAACCTGTTTCTCCCTCTTTATTTTCAGCTATTTCACCATTAACAATTCCTTCAAAAGTATATTCCTTTCCATCAAGTACTAATGCCACAACAGTTTTAAAACGAGCATTTCTATTTGTTATGTCTTTTAATTCCTGCAATAATTTATTCATATTATCCTGAGAGTCTTTTGTTTCTCCTGCATATCGTGCAGAATACACGCCAGGCCTTCCATTTAAAGCTTCAACTTCAAGGCCTGTATCATCAGCAAAGCAATTAAATCCGTAATTTTTATAGATATAGCGAGCCTTTTGTAAAGCATTCCCCTCAATTGTTGGAGAGGTTTCGGGAATTTCCTCATTGCAATTAATTTCTTCAAGGCTTATAATTTTAATATCCTGATTTAAGATTGCAGCTACTTCCTTTATTTTATTTTTGTTGTTCGTGGCGAAAACTAATTGCATCATTAATATACTCCTTTTATAAATCTTCTAATAAAAACTTGTCCGCCAAAGCTTAGCTTAACAGCATACATTCCAGAGTTCAGAAAAGCCGCATCAAAAGGTACTGTATTAATCCCCTTCACTCCTTTTGCAATAAAATTGTTACTAATTAATTTTCCATCATGGCTTATTATTTCAAGTTTTATGTCCTCTGAGTTTGGTAGAAAAAACCTAATAGTCATTTGGTTAGTAACAGGATTCGGAAAAGGCTCCATTAGAACAAGATCATTATTTCCCAAAAGCTTACAAAACTCATTATTATCAGCGTTGGAGTCAATCGATTTATTTGGATTTAATGCAGAAATACATACATAATCTTGTATATTTACTTCTAAAGGAGTTATTTCTGCATTAAACTCATATAAAAGTTTTTTACCCGAATGAAAATCTCCTGTCCATAATTCTTTTATTCTACGTCCGTTTTTTTGTTCCAGTATCATTTCAATTTCATTAACTGCTACTGTTCCATAGTTTGTTAATTCTGCTGTAATATTTAAATAATTATCATAGTTTTTTACAAAAACATTGGTTACTGCAATATCCAAATTTGCAGTTATCACATTCAGTGTTCTTGAAAAAGATTTTTTGCATCCAAACTGGCTTTCTGCATTCAAAATTATTTGATACGTTCCCTCACTTGTATATGTATGTTGTGGCTCTGACAAATAACTACTAGTCCCATCTCCTAAATCCCATATGTAAACCTGGCTGCCATTGGAGAGATTATTCAAGAACATAGGATAACCGGGTACAACAACCTGGGGCTCTATAGTGAATAAAGGGATTGGCAAAGGATGAATTTTTACTATCCTAATCACAGAATCAGCACATCCATTAAGGGTATTAACTTTAAGAGAAACAAAATAAACATCCTGCTCATTAAAATTAATTACCGGATTTTGAATTGAGAAACTATCCACATCATTAAAATTCCAATTCCATGAATTAATTGAAGAATCTCCAATTATGCTTAAATCTTTAAATTCAGTAACTGATCCCACGCACACATCAGTTGGGGAAAACCAAGCAGTAGGCTTATGATATACTTCCACTGCTTTTTGAATTTCTGAAGCACAGCCATTGTTGGCAGCAACTACAAGAGAAACAGTATGCAAACCAGCTGAAGAAAACAGAAAAGTAGGTTCTATATTAGTTGATGTATTATTTGCAAAAGTCCAGTTATAAGAACTAATAGTTAAGGGTGATGTGATAGATGAATTATTTATAAATTCAACTGGCAAACCAAAACAAACCGGCTGAGCATTAAAATCACTTATGGGGCTTTCGTTGATAATTAAAGGTTTAATTATGGAATCAATACAACCCGAGGCAGTTGTTGCTATAACTTTAACATTATAAGTTCCTGGAAAAGTATAATCATGAGAGGGATGCTGTAAATTTGAAAAATTATTAACTCCACTGGGTGCATTACCAAAATTCCAGCTCCATTGTGTAATTGAATTATTTACTACTGTACTTGTATCCGTAAATTGAATTACAGCGCCAGAGCAAGCCAAAGGGGTATTAAAACCAATCGCAGGTAAATGATGAACAGTTACATTTTGCATGTATTCATCCTTGCACCCTGCTGAAGTTGTTGCAACGAGTTTAACATTATACACTCCTGGAAAATTAAATAAATGGACAGGATCTTTATCTAAAGAGGAATTTCCATCAGCAAAATCCCATTCCCATTCAACAATAGATTCTCCTGAAGGTGGAACAGAAGCATCAACAAAATGCATAGAATCACCTAAACAGACGCTATTAAAACTAAAAAGAGCTTCAGGAGCAATTCCCTGAATTGCAACATTTATGGTATCTGAGGCAGTACATCCGTTTTGACTGGTTACTTCTACCCAGTATTGGCCAGCAGTGTTAATTTCTAAAGATGATGCTGCGGAATTATCAATCCATAAATAGGATTGGACTTGAGATGCTCCTTGGGTAAGTTTTATTTCATTTCCCTGGCACAGGGAGGTGTCGGGGCCAAGTGAGATTTGTTGTTGGATTGGGTCTACTGTTATATTAATTGTATCTGAGTTAAATATACAACCTAAACTGTCAGTTATTTGAACAAAATATTGGCCTGGTTGAGTAATATCTATCAAACTGTCCGTGGAAGAATCAGACCATTCAAATGAGAAACTGAGTTTATCCAATTGGCTATCCCATAAAATCGAATCAAATGAGCATATAATTGAAGAATTTAGTTGATTAAATGAAGGTCTGCTTATATCAATCAAGATAGTATCTGCTGATTGTCTTCCAAAAATATCTGTAACCTGTACCCAAAAAATTCCTGAATTTTCAACAGTAATACTATTAACTGTATCATTTGTGGACCATAGATAAGAAACATAAAAATTTCCTGAATTTAATACTGGTTTACAATAGTTATTTCCAAAGAATTGATCAGGCCCCAAATTAACTGGCGGTGCATATTTATCCATTAAATATTTCTCTACTTTCTGCCTTTCTAAAGTAGTGATAACAGAATTATATGCAATTATCTCTGCTATTTCACCATTCCATTCTCTGCCTATGTTATTTCTGTCTCGTCCGATAATAAAATTAGAGAAAGTTTTCAGTGAGTTTGTTTTGAGTCCTGCAGTAATTTTGTATTTATTTAATGGACTATAGTTTCTGGTGGATTGATTATTTATAAAGACAGAGTTTCCAAAATAACCTCCAAATAAATCCGTAGAACTAATAGAGCCAATAAAAAGAATACTTTCTACACCTCCTAATTGTTCTGTAATAATTCCATTATAATCAGGAAAAACAACATTACTGTTACCCCATTTAGAAAAAGCAAAAGCAGTTCCAATTTGTGTTCCAGAATTTATTAATAAATATTCAGAACCTGAAAACTTAATTGCAGGTTTATCTCCAGTTGAATTTAAATTTATTTCAGGTTGAATAGAGTTAGTAACTTGTTGAGCATTTAAATTATTCCCGCTAATATCATTCCACTGGCTTACTTTATTTCCGTTTAAAACAACTCCACTATCAGCAGCAAGCCACATACATAAACCATTTGATGCTGAAGGATTAAAAACAGTAAATTTTAATAATGGAGACCATGCAGAATAACTTGTGCCATTATAATACCTAACCCGCCAAAAATAGTCCTGATTATAATTAAAACCGGAAATAGTTATATTTGTATAAGTTAAACCTATTTGATCTATATAAATAGTATTTAATAAAATATCTTCATAAATCTGGAAATCATATAGGACAGCATCCTGCTTTTTATTCCATTCAAAATTTATTATTGAATCAGCAACATTAACATTATTTTTAGGGAAAACAGGGCCGGATGGCTGAGCAAATATGCAGCCAGCAGCAGAGCATAAATATATAAGAAGAATAAACCTTTTTGTGGAAGACATTTGACTCTAAAGGATTAAATCAAAAGTAAAGTTACGAAAACAATAAATAAAAAGCTACGTTTAAGTCAAATAGATCATTTAAGAACTATTAATATCATTAGTTTGTAGCTATTTATACTTATTTTTGTTTTTTTATTGTCTGATGTTAATAATAATTCTTGTAATATTACCGGTTTGAAATTTAATTTATGCATAAACTAGTTATAGACGCTGATAAAAAGCAAGCATTATTAAATTTTCGCGAGCTTTTTAATTTCAGAGACCTTTTCATTACTCTTACATATAGAGATATAAAAGTAAGGTATGCCCAGACCTTCCTTGGCATTATATGGGCTCTGGTCCAACCTGTTATAACTCTTTTGATTTTTATTTTGATCTTCAATAAAGCTATCAATGTAAATACAGGCGATATTCCTTATCCTGTTTTTGCTTTATGTGGCATGAGTGCCTGGGCATATTTTTCCTTTGTCATGGCACAATCAGGAAATTCAATTATTGCCGAACAAGCAATGATTAAAAAAATATACTTCCCACGTCTTATTATTCCCTTATCAAAGGGTGTTACCGGACTAGTTGATTTTTTCATAGCACTTTTACTGGTTTTTATAGTTATTGCCTTTTATGGTTTACCATTAACACTTAACCTGTTATATCTTCCATTCTTTATTCTGTTAAATATTATTACAGCATTGGGAGCCGGAATATGGATAAGTGCCCTTTCCATAAGATTTAGGGATTTTCAGCACATAGTTCCATTTGTTATTCAATTAGGTTTGTATGCAAGTCCAATAGCCTACCCTGCTTCAATAATTCCTGAAAAATATGTTGGTTTATATTATTTAAATCCAATGGCATTTGTCGTTGAAGGGTTTAGATGGAGTCTAGCTGGAGGAGTTTCCCCTCATCCTTATGGTGTTTTTTCTGTTCTGATTGTATTATCCGTTTTTGTATCAGGCTTAATTTATTTTAATAAAACGGAACAAACAATGGCTGATATCGTTTAAAGAAAAGAAGATGAAAGATATAGTTATTAAGGCCAATAATATAACCAAGACATACAAATTAGGTTCATCAAAAGCTACTTCTCTAAGGGACTTTTTTAGAGGTAGTGTATTTAATCCTTTAACAAAATACCCAACCTTTGATGCTTTAAATAATATATCATTTGAAATAGCAAAAGGAGAAACCGTTGGATTTATCGGCAAAAATGGTGCAGGGAAAAGTACTCTACTTAAAATTTTATCAAAAATCACAAGACCTACAAAAGGCAAAATAGAAATACATGGCCGGGTTGCTTCTTTATTAGAAGTGGGAACCGGATTTCACCCCGAATTATCAGGGAAAGAAAATATATATTTAAATGGTACTATATTAGGTCTTTCTAGAAAAGAGGTCAAGAATAAGTTTGATGA
The DNA here is from genome assembly GCA_030856445.1 of Bacteroidota bacterium. Taxonomy (GTDB): domain Bacteria; phylum Bacteroidota; class Bacteroidia; order JACCXN01; family JACCXN01; genus JACCXN01. The sequence goes on along the minus strand of JALYPI010000300.1, from coordinate 13,517 downwards.
AATTATTGATTTTTCAGGAATTGAAAAATTTATTAATACTCCTGTCAAACACTACAGCAGTGGCATGTATGTACGATTAGCTTTTGCAGTTGCGGCACATATTGAACCAGAAATTTTAATTATTGATGAAGTTTTAGCAGTTGGAGATTCTGAATTTCAAAAAAAATGCCTGGGAAAGATGGATGACGTTGCAAAAAGTGGCAGAACAGTTCTTTTTGTTAGTCATAACATAAGTGCATTACAATCTTTATGTTCAAGAGCTATTTTACTAGATTCTGGAAAAATTATTTCAGATGGAGAAATTCAAAAAGTTATAAATGATTACATGGGTAATGTAAAGGCATGTAGTAAATTTATTAGAGAAAAAGACTTTGTAAAAAAAGCCACAGTTATTGAGGGCTCAATTATACAGGAAGACATTAATTCAGGTAATATTTATTTAGTCTTAAAAATAGACGCTTCATACACTGTAAACTCATCTATTGATCTAAGAATAACTGATTTAAATAACCAACCTATTGGATTTGCATCTCTTGGTACATTTAATCCTAATCAACTTTGTCATTTAAAAATCGGAACTAACCTTATTAAAGTAAAGCTTAATGTAAATAATTTAGCCACTGGAAATTACAAATTAAGTTTAGATTTAACAGTTCCTAACATTGAGTTCATTGATAAAATTGATGATGCATTACAATTTGAAATAATTAGAAAACCAAAAGAGCATGAGGTAAGAGTTTTATCATTAAATTGGAATTATGGCGCATGCCAGTTCCCTATTGAATATTGTAAGTTATGAAGGCTATTCTAAAAGAATATTATAGAAAGTTTGTACAGTCTGAGAAGCGGCATGTTCTATTTAATGTATTGCTAAAATACCTTTCTGATAAAGAAAAATTAATTTATGTCGATATTGGAGCTCATAAAGGCCATTTCTTTGATTTAATAAAAAGTTGCAGAAAAATAGAAAGAGCTGTATTGGTTGAACCTATTCCTAATCTTTTTAATGATTTATCATTGAAATATAAATCAGATATTAATATAAGTGTGGTAAATAAAATTATAATGGATGAAACCGGATACTTGGATTTCTTTATAAATAAACTACCTGAGACCTCGTCTATATATAAATTTAAAGAAAGCATAAAGGAAATAGATACGATTGAAACAGGAATTTCAAAAAAAATTTCAGCGTCAGCTTGTTCTTTAGATGAATTAGCAAAAGAAACTTCTGTTAACCATATAGATTTATTAAAAATTGATGTTCAAGGTGCTGAACATTTAGTTTTAAATAATGGTGATACAATTTTGAAAAACACTAAACTTATATGGATTGAAGTTTCTTTCAAGCCTTTGTATGAAGGCTCATCCACATTTTTTGACATATATAATATCTTAGATAAAAAAGGTTTTGCACTAATAGAAATACATCCTGGTTACAGGTCTTCAAAAAATGAACTTCTACAAGCTGATGCTCTTTTTAGGAAAATATAATTTATGGGAAAACTAGATAAATTATTCATTCACATTAAAAAAGGCAGTATTGGCTCAAGAATTCTTTACCAGTTTAGTAAACAGAAGAAGTGGGAAGACTTTTATAATAGCTCAAAAGAATTTATTTTATACAGATTAGGAAATAATTTAAAAATAAAATTATATAAAAACGACTACCTCTCCTATCTTATATTTAGAGGAAACTTTGAAAAAGATGAGCAGCAGTTCTTAAATTCATTTTTGAAACCTGGTGCAACTTTTCTTGACATTGGTGCTAACATTGGATTTTTTAGTCTTTTAGCTTCAAAAAAAGTACAAAACCATGGAAAAGTATTTTCTTTTGAGCCTGTGCCTTCTACCTTTAAAAAACTAAAGGAGAATATAGAAATAAATAAGTGTAAAAATATTACCGTATTTAACAACGCACTTTCTGATAACAAAGAAACTCTTGCAATGCAAGTTTCCATTGATGGCTTTGATGCATGGAATAGTTTTGGAAAACCGAGCGGGGGCAATAAATTCTCAGAAATTCAGTTTCAAACTGATACAATAGACAATCTTATATCAACGAAATTGTTTTCTGATAAAATCGACCTTATCAAAATTGACGTGGAAGGGTGGGAATTATTTGTGCTCAAAGGGGCTGAAAAAATACTTTTATCAGATTATGGAACTGTTTTTATGATTGAATTTAATGATGAGAATTTCAAGGGGGCAGGCTACATAGGAAATGACATCTTTGATTTTCTGGAATCTTATGGCTTTTCTTTATATGAGTTTAAGCCTGGTAAGAAATTAACAAAAGCAAGCAGAAGTGATTTTTTTGGATATACAAATCTTTTTGCCGCTAAAAATCCTATTCACTTTTAAATTTATTTTAATTGATCCCAACTATCGACATATTGCCTAAACCTCCCATCGATAAAAAAGGATGGCCATGGACAAAAGGCACTGATATTGTAATATATGATTCAAAAAAAAATTATCCAAAAATTTCAATAGTAACCCCCTCTTATAATCAAGGACGATTTTTAGAAGAAACAATAAGATCAGTTATATTACAAAACTACCCTAATCTTGAATATATAATAATTGACGGAGGTAGTACTGATGAATCTGTTGAAATAATAAAAAAATATGAAAAATGGATAACATATTGGATCAGTGAAAAAGATAATGGGCAAAGCCAAGCAATAAATAAAGGATTAAATAAATGTTCAGGGGAAATTTTCAATTGGATTAATTCAGATGATTTCTATGAGCCTGGAAGTTTTTATAGCATTGCTGATAATTTTCTTAATACCCCTCATGCAACCTGTGTTACTGGAAAAGAGAAAAGAATTGATTCTAAAGGGAATTTTATAGCCTTTTCATTTGGAACAACTATTTTACCCAGTCTGGAAGATACATTATGTGCCTCACATATTGATCAGCCATCAACTTTTTTTAAATTATCTGCTGTAAAAAAAATTGGGGGAGTTAATGAAGAATTATTTTTTTCTATGGATGTTGATTTATGGATGAGATATTTACTACAATATGGGATAGATCAAATTATTAAAACTAATGAGATTTACATAAATTTCAGATTCCATGAGAACTCTAAAACTTCCACTTATATAGAACGAGCTAAAAAGGAATACAAGATGCTCTTCTTTGAACTTCAAAGAAAACTAAATCACCCTTATCCGGAAGCAATTTATGCTGATACCCTTCCATTAAAAAACAATTTATTTAATGGAATAGAAATTAAAAACACAATTAATGCTGATTATTTATTTGAGAAGATTAATTCAAAATATTTAAAATATACTGAAGATAATTCGTTAATATACCGGGAACTATCAGCTTATTATCAGGTAATGAAACTTTATCCTCAGTCGCTTTATTTTTTAAAAAAAGCAATTAGGATTACACCCTTATCCTGGCTTAACTGGAAATTTACTATTCATTCTTTAATATTAATATTAAAAAATTATTCAAAAACTAAAATATGGAATTTAAAGTTTCTGTAATTATTCCAGTATATAAGGCCGAAAAATACATTGAAAAAGCTGTAATTTCTGCAATTGAACAACCTGAAACAGGTGAGATTATATTAATTGAAGATAATTCTCCTGATAACTCTCTTGCTATTTGCGAAAAACTAGAAAAACAATTTAACAGCGTTAGGTTAATTCCAAATAAAAGCAAGAAAAATAATGGAGCAGGAGCTAGCAGAAACATTGGTATTAAAGCCGCAATTTTTCCTTTTCTTGCATTTTTAGACGCAGACGATTATTATCTTCCAGGAAGGTTTTCACATGCAAAACAACTCTTAATTGAGAATGAAAACATAGATGGTGTCTATGAAGCAATTGGAACCACGGCATATGATGATTTTGCTGCCAAGCTTCATTTAAGGAGAATGCAAGAAACCAAAATGGATATCCCGGTCGATCTGACCACTTTTAGCGAGGCAGTTCCACCTGATAAATTTTTCGAAGTTTTACTTTTTGGTAAAAAAGGATGGTTCCATTTTAATGGACTTACTTTGAAAAAATCCGTTTTTAATAAAGTCGAAATGCTTGATGAAAAATTAATTCATTGTGAGGACACTGAGTTTTTTTACAGATTGGCAATGAACTCAAGCTTAATGGCTGGAAGATTAGATGTTCCCGTTGCGATGAGAGGAATATACAATGGCAACAATACTCTTTCTATTTACACATCAGAAGAAAGATATAAAGACAATGTTTTTTATACTTCATTAATGTGGGAAAAATTATTTATTGAAATGATAAATAAAAATTTTAATAAAAAAATCAATCAGTTTATCCTTTTTAGGCATCTTGATTATTATTCCACTGAATTCGCATTAAGCAAAGTAACTTTTTATAGAAAACTCGTAAAAGCAATAAACTTGTTAAGGGTGTTAATGAACTATCCTCAAATAATTCAAAAAATTTTATAGTTCTAATATGTTATTATCGAACCAAATGTGTGCAAATTGCATACTTGACACTCAGGATGATCCAAAAATTTCATTTAATGACAAAGGAGTCTGTTCCTATTGCACTTCTTTTAGCGAAATAGATAAAGAAAAAAAGACATCTAATAACGCTATTATAATTAAGAACATAATAGACAAAATAAAGTTCGAAGGAAAAAACAATGAATACAACTGCCTAATAGGAATAAGCGGTGGTGTCGACAGTCCCTATTTGGCTTACCAAGCTAAATTGCTTGGCTTAAAACCTTTGATGGTACATTATGACAATGGATGGAATTCAGAACTTGCTGTAAAGAACATTGAAAAAGTATTATCTAATTTAAAACTTGATCTTAAAACTTATGTTAATGAGTGGAAGGAGTTTAAGGATATTCAACTGTCTTTTTTAAAAGCATCGGTTATTGATATTGAGTTAATTACAGACCAGGCAATTATAGCAGTACTTTACAAAACAGCAAAAAAACACAATATAAAATACATACTTACCGGCCATAATTTTGATACAGAAGCTATTTTACCCAGAAATTGGTATCACTGGAAGCTAGATGTGTTGAATATAAAGGCAATTCATAAAAAATTCGGGTCAGTTAAAATAAAAACTTATCCATTTATTTCTTTTTTGGAAAGACTTTTTATCGATAAATATTCTAATATAAAAACTATTCGGCTTTTAGATTATCTACCCTATAATAAAGAAGAAGCTAAAAAAACATTAATAGAAAAATTTGAATGGCAAGACTATGGAGGGAAACATTATGAATCTATTTTCACTCGTTTCTATCAAGGATATATCTTACCAGTAAAATTTGGAGTTGATAAAAGAAAGGCACATTTATCCACCCTTATTTGCTCAGGACAAATATCAAAAGAAGAAGCACTTGAAGAAATGAAAAAATCTCCTTATGAGGAAAACATGTTAAGAGAAGACATGGACTTTGTTTTAAAAAAATTTAATTTAACTGAAACTGAATTTAATGAAATAATGAAATTGCCTATTAAAGCACATACTGACTATCCCTCCTATTACAACAGACATTATAAAGTCATGGGTTGGTTTGGTAAAATAGCAGGAGTATAATAGAGTTTATTTATTATGGCAAACATAAAAGTGTTTTAATTAATTATCCGGATCAAAAAAAATTAACTGAAGGTTTATATTCAAAAATAGATTAAAGTTTGAAACTCGAAAATCAGAACATATTAATTATTTCAAATGAAGCCTGGGGAGACATTTGGTATTCCAAGCACAATTATGCTTATGAATTATCGAAAAAAAATTCAGTTTATTTTATTGATCCCGCTCCTAGATGGAAATTTGAAAACCTTTTTAATCCTTCTGTAACTATTAAATCAGTAGGCAATAATCTATATATTATAAGCTATCTCAATTTTTTACCCGCACTTAATATTCTTTTTCTTTTAATAAATAATTTCATTATTTCCAGACGTCTGCGTTTATTTTTATTGAGAAAAGAAATAAAAAAGCCTTTAATATGGACTTTTGACCCCTATCGCCTGTTCAATCCAAAGCTCCTTAACCCTGTTTTATCTATTTTTCATTGTGTTGATAAATTTGCTTTTAAACATAAAGCAGAAAAGATATTATGTAAATCTGTTGATGTATTTATACTTGTTTCAGAAGATTTTATTGAGGATTACAAACCTTTTAAAAAAACCATCATTGTTATTCCTCATGGAATCTCTTCAGAAGAATTTAATGTATCTGAAGTCGAAAAAAACTTTTTTGACATTCCTGTAAAAGATTATGCACTTTACATTGGAAATATAGATGATAGATTAGACTATGAGTTGATCGAAAAAGCATTAATTAAATTCCCGGGTACTAATTTTGTTTTTATCGGCAATATTTTTTACAGCAAGACCAACATCACTGCAAATAAAATCTTTAGAAGTAAAACATATAAAAATTTAATTTTTATAGGCCCCAAACCTTTTAAGCAACTTAAGGCGTATATTGAAAAAGCAAAACTATGTTTAGCACTAATGAACAAGGACCATCCAGGCAATACTATTTCACATCACAAGATTTATCAGTACTTTGCACTGGGTAAACCAGTGCTTGGAATTGAATTTTCTGAATATAAAGCAATTCCAGATCTTATTTACATGAATAATGATCACGATAAAATTTTAAATCAGTTCGAAGTTTTTTTAAACCAAAATGAAGATATTGCCCTTTTTACCAAAAGAATTGAATATGCCAGGGAAAGAACCTATGAAAAGTTATTCTGCAAGATTGAAAACAAATTAACTGAATATAAAAAACAATAATGCATATAGTATTTATTATTGCAAATAATTCCTCAGTACCTTATTTTAATTGGTTTGCTCGCAAATCAATTGAAAACCCGGAGCTGAAATTTTCTTTCATTGCATTATGCGAAGAATATCCTAAGATGCTGGACGAAATGAAAGAAAAAAACTGCGATTGCCATTGGTTTAAGTTTAATTCTGCTAAAAGAAAAACCTCAACCATAAAAGTATTATTCAAACTTGTTCCTTTTCTAAAAAAAACCAAACCGGATATAGTTCATACACATTTATTTGATGATTCCTTCCCTGGATTATTGGCAGCTAGAATAGCAGGGGTAAAAGTCAGAATTGCAACGAAGCAAGATGCTGCATACCATTGGTTTTATTCTCCCAAAGCCATTAAATTTGATAAGTTTAACAATCAAAATGCAACTCACCTAATAGCTGTATCTGAAGAATGCAAAAAATTTATTTTGGAAAATGAAAAAGCACCTGCTGAAAAGGTTCATCTTATTCATCATGGAATTGAACCTGGCGAATTAACCAATCCTTCACCAGAGCATAAGGAAACTCTTATTAAGCGATTTGACTTAAAAGACAAAATTGTTTTGGGCACCGTAGCAAGATATATCGATTGGAAAGGATACAAGTACATTATTGAAGCTGCATGTGATGTGGTAAAGGAGTTTCCAAATGCTGTTTTCCTTTTCATTGGGAGCGGACCACAAGGAGAGGAATTAGAAAAGATGGTAAAGGAAAAAAAATTAATAAATAATGTGATATTTACAGGCTGGCTTGAAAGAGAACTTGTTCCATCTATATATTCAATTATGGATTTATATGTGCATGCTGCATTTTATGAGCCCTTTGGATTTGTAATTGCAGAAGCAATGATGAATGCAGTACCTGTTATTTCAACCCCAACCGGTGCTGCTAAAGATGCAATTACACATCTTCATAACGGCTACCTGGTTCCATATAAAAATTCCAAAGAATTATCTAGGGGAATAATTACAATGCTTTTAAATGAAAATAAAAAGCAAATAGGCTTAAATGGAAAGCAAACCGCTCTTAAAATGTATGACTTTTCTTTAATGTACAGCAAATATGTCTCTCTTTATGAAAAAGCAGCCAATCAAAAATGAAATCAGTATTTAAATATATAAAAAGTAATGCATTTATTAACTTAATTGTAAGGAGTTTGTTTAAACAGTTTTTCAATTTTAGTAATAAATTTCATAACTATTTATTAACCCATTTCCCTGTCTCAGGCATTATAACAACAGAATTGCCCTGTGGAGAAAAATTAAAATTATATTCTGATAGTAAAGATTACATACCTACTCAGGTTTTCTGGAAAGGATCAACAGAAATAATTGAAAGCACTATCAGTTCAGATTATCATTTGAAAATTATTGATCTATTAAACAAAAACAACTATTATAATTATCTGATAACCCCAAATGCTTTAATAAGGGTTGAGCAAATCCAATACAATCCATATTCAAGAAATTATCTTTTTTCTGAGAAGAAATCCGAATACGCATATATGTCGTTTAATGAAACTGAAAACTGGATCAACACCTTATGAAAAAAGTTTCAGTAGTAATTCCTGTTTATAATGCTGGATTATTTCTTTCGGAAACCATTCAGTCCGTATTGGATCAAACCTATGAAAATATTGAAATTATTATCGTAAATGATGGTTCAACTGACAATTCTTTGAAAATCATCAACGGTTTTTTGGAAAATCAAAAGATAAAACTAATTGAACAAAAAAACGCAGGTGTTTCAATTGCAAGAAACAACGGATATAAAAACTCAACAGGTGAATTCCTGGCCTTTCTTGATGCAGATGACTTATGGCTGCCACAAAAAATTGAATTATCGGTTATTTACTTAAGTGATAAGCATGAATTTGGTATGGTTCATTCAGACATGCAAATTATAGATGAGCACTCTAAATCAAAGGAAGTTGTGCTGAAGGGAAATGAGGGAAATATTTTGGATGATATTTTGCTTTGGGAAAAATGCAATGTTCCAAGCCCAAGCAGTATATTAGTTAGAAGGGAAGTTTATAAAACTGCCGGAGGGTTTGACCCTAATTTATCAACTGCAGCTGACCAGGACTTTTTTTTAAGAGTAGCCGAAAAATTTAAAATTGGTCGAATCCCATTGGTACTCGGTTATTATAGGGAACATAACCATAATATGCACAGAAATGTTGCTTTAATGGAAAAGGATCATATTTATGTTTATAAAAAAGCTAAAAAAAACAATTATTTTAAATCATTTTTCTTTAAGCAGTTGTGCTTTTCCAATTTATACTTGATATTGGCAGGCAGTTGGTGGAAAAACGGAAATAATAAATTAAGAGCTGTATATTTCCTGATAAAATCTTTTACAGTATATCCACCTAATTTATATAAAATTTTAGCTAAAGTATTTTAAAGTGAAAAACATCTTAGTAATAACATATTGGAGTTATAAGGAGGCGCTCATACAATCCTACACTTTGCCCTATCTTAAGATTATATCAAGGGTATTACCAGCAAACAGTTATATTTACTTGTTTACTTTAGAAAAAACATCTTATATAATTGAACAAAATGAACTGCATGAAATTAAAAATGAATTACTAAAACACCGCATAAAACTTATTAGTTTCACTTATAATTCATTTGGTTTTAGAGCCCTAGCTTCTACTCCAAAGACCATTATAAGTTTATTTAAACTTATAAGAAAAGAAAATATAAAAAAAATACATTGCTGGTGCACACCTGCAGGGGCATTTGGTTATTTCTTATCAATACTCTCAGGAGTACCTTTAATTATTGACAGTTTTGAGCCACATGCAGAATCAATGGTTGAAAATGGCACATGGAAAAAAAACAGTTTGGCTTATCAACTGCTGTTTAAACTTGAAAAGCTTCAGGCAAACAGGGCAATCACTTTAATAGGTTTAACAAAATCCATGGAGAATTATGCCAAAGAAAAGTATGGAACACCAATTAAGGAATATTATGTAAAACCTGCCTGTGTTGACCTTGAAAAATTTAATCCATTTACTGAATCTTCTTTAGAAAGCGAAATAAACAAAATTGATATAAAGGGAAAAACAATAGGAATATATGCCGGAAAAACAGGAGGGATTTATCTTGATCAGGAAATATTCGATCTGTTTAAAACTGCTTGTGACTTTTGGGATGGAAATTTTTTAGCAATTATACTAACTTCTGAATCAAAAGAAAAGATTAAGCAGTATATTGAAAAAAGCGGAATTCCTGATCATAACATTATAATAATTAACGCTACCCATGAGCAAGTGCCCCTATACATGAAACTGGCCCACTTTGCCATAAACCCGGTTAAACCTGTTCCATCCAAAATGTATTGCACCTCAATAAAAGACGGGGAATACTGGGCAATGGGCTTGCCTGTGATTATTACTCCAAATATTTCAGACGATTCAGAAATAATAGAATCATATGATGCAGGAGTTGTGTTAAAGGAGTGCAATACAAAAGAGTATTTAAATTGCATTTCCGCTATTGACCAGCTATTAAAGAAAGAATCAAATGTTAATTTAAAAAATAGAATAAGAAAAATTGCTGAAAAATATCGTAATTTTAAAATCGCAGAAAATATTTATAAAAAAATTTATTTATCCAAATGAGTAATTTTCATAACGAATGTCTGATTTGCGGAGGTGCTAAACTAAGCGTTGTTTCAAAGTTCGAAAGAGCACATTTGACTTCCTGTATAAAATGTGGTTTTATTTTTAGCAAAATGAAACCAACTGCTGATGATTTGCAGTCATATTATTCTGATTATCCTAGAGCAGAAAGTTTATCTGCAATCACAAAAAAAAGATATTCGGATTTACTTGATGAATTTGAAAAATTCAGGAGCAATAACAGGATTTTGGATATTGGGTGTGGCAACGGATTGTTTTTATCAGAAGCCAAGGCCAGGGGGTGGGAGGTTTATGGCACTGAATATGTAATTAATATTGTTGATAAATGCAAGGCAAAAGGGATAAAAATGCATTTGGGAGAATTAAATTCAGATTCATTTGAGAATGGTTTTTTTGATGTTATAACTTTATTTGAAGTAATTGAACACATAAATAACCCTTTGGAAGAAGTTCAATACATTGATACATTTTTGCGCACAAATGGTCTGTTTTATTTTACCACACCTAATTTCAATTCAATTAGCAGGCAAATTTCAGGTTCTAATTGGAATATAGTCGAATATCCAGAACATTTAAGTTATTACACTCCTACCTCTATTAATAACTTGTTTTTAAATAGTTCTTTAAAAATACACAAGTTAAAAACTACAGGTATAAGCCTGACTAGATATAATGAAAGCAAAGAAAATTTAACACATAATTCAGAGAACAAAGATTATGATAAAGATGAAATTTTGAGAAGCAAAATTGAAAGAAACTGGTATTTAAAACTATTGAAAAAAATAATTAATCAAGGTCTAACATTTTTGGGTATAGGAGATTCAATTAAAGCTTATTTAATTAAAATCAAATAGCTGGTTTATCAGTTGAAATTGATCTTTTATGTAAATCCTTGAGTATAAATAAACTTGCAACAAAAAATGGTAAGGAGGGAATTTTCAATCTTACCAATGAGCCAAAATTAGAAATTGAAATCCCTATAGAAAAAGCAAAAAACAAGGAAAACAATACTGAAAATAACAAAAGCGGGTGTTTCAAACTTAAAGTAAAAAAACCAAAGAAACGCAATTTGATAAGTAAGTATAAGGTCAATAAAAGAAGATATGTATTTTCAAGTCCCGACAGTATCATCACTGGATTTCTCGCCTCCCATATATATGGCCTGAAAAGAGTAGCAATAATTGCCAAAGGGGCTTTAGACACAACTCCTCCTACGGAAGAATCAAATTCACCAATATCAAATGTATTTCCCCCATAATAATCCTGCTTCATATCATTCTGGGTAACTACAGCCTTATCCATAACATTGTCCAGGGCATATTGACCAAGTACTCCACTCATCTGAGAGAGTACAACAAAACTTAAGGAAATGGCTAATAACAATAAAAAGGGCCCTGTAATATACTTCATGGCCTTGCTTCCAACTGACTGTAACTTTTCATTGGTAAGCCATATGATACAACCCGGCAACATGGCAAAAAGAATGTAGGGCTTTATAGAAACAATTAAATAAGTACCTGTCAAAAGATATAAAAGATATTGGGTTTTATACTTTTTTAAAACAAAAAAATGATAAAAACCATAAACAAATAATCCAACTGAAGTAAATGCTATTGTATCTTTTAATAAACCAGAACCCCAAAAAACAACTGAAGGAATAAATAAGATTGCAACCGCTAGTTCTTTATATAGATGTGGAAATTCTTTGTAAAACACTTGATATAACTTCCAAATGCCTATATATGAAATTGAAGCTGTAACTATAGACATAATTATAAAGCTCTTAAATGATAATAGACAAATAGGAGTCAAAAGTCGAGCAACATAAAAAGCATATTTATCTGAGGATGCGAAACCTGGAAAACCTGTTGTATGATCAAAATAATTAATCGTATAATATGTGTCACCAAGATTAAGCCACAATTCAAAAAAAGCAAGTAAATCTTTTTTGAGTAAAACATTTGTAAAAGCCACGCTTGTAGAGTAATAATTAATAGTATCTCCTGCTTCATTATAATAAAATACATAGATTAAAGTCAGAAAAACAGCCCCAATTATTTTAGCTGTTAGGCCCGCAATAAAATACTTATAACTAATATTAGTTTCCCTGTTTTTTTTATATATAAAATAAGCAATGATATAAATTATCAGCAGGTAGAAAGGCGGAAGAAGTATATCAAATACATCCAGCATAATAATTATTCTATCTTTGTAGCATTACAATTTTTTGGCAAAAATACATTGTGCAAAGGCAATAAAAGCAAAATATTTTAATTTTAACTGTTTTAATATTAAAAAAGTATAAATTATTATAGTTCATAATCCTGAATGAGAATTCTTTTTATCACCCCCTACCCTTCACACAAAGCGCCCAGTCAGCGTTTTCGTTTTGAACAGTATCTGGATTATTTGAACAAAAACAACATCAAATATAAAATCCAACCCTTTTTGAACGAAAAAACCTGGAAGGTGTTTTATTCTCCGGGGAACAACCTCTTAAAAGCATGGGGTGTTTTCTGTGGTATGTTAAATCGCTTTTTGCTTCTATTTAAAATTCACACTTACGATTTAATCTTCATTCACAGGGAAGCCTGCTTTATCGGCCCGGCCATTTTTGAAAAATGGTATTCTTATCTTTCCAAAAAAAAAATAATTTTTGATTTTGACGATGCCATTTGGCTTCATGATGTCTCTGATGCCAATGAAAAACTTGGTTGGCTTAAATCACCCTCAAAAACAGCTCATATTATAAAGTATTCAGGACATGTGATTGCAGGAAACAATTATTTAGCTTCTTATGCTAAAAAGTTTAATCCAAATGTAACCGTTATTCCCACTACCATAGATATTGAATATCATAAGTTGAAATTAAATGTAGACAAAAAGGACATCACTATTGGATGGACTGGCTCTGATACTACGATAAAACATTTTGAACTTATTGTTCCTGTTTTGAAAAAACTAAAGGAAAAATATGCTCAGAAGGTTAATTTCCTGCTTATCTCTAATAAACCTTCCCAAATAAAAGATTTAGAAATTGAATTTATAAAATGGAATAAA
>JALYPI010000268.1 GCA_030856445.1 Bacteroidota bacterium | reverse complement strand
AGGTACTTCTCCATATACTTACAATTGGACTGGTGCTGCTTATACTATAAATAACCCGAACGATTTAATCGCAGGTTCTTATGAAGTAATAGTAAGCGATTTAAATGGATGTAGTGACACTGTTGTGTTCATTATTACTGAACCAACTCCACTTGTTGTTGATGTTATTGATGTGGTAAATGTATTATGTGCTGGAAGTGCTGATGGTTTAATTGAAATTGAAGCAACTGGTGGTACTCTGCCTTACACTTATGCCTGGACAGGAGTTACTTCATCCAATCCACTTGTTACAGGATTACTCGGTGGACAATATGGATATACTGTTACTGATGATAATGGATGTGTAGTTACAGGAAGTGTTGCAATTACTGAACCTTCTACCCCTGTAGCTTTTACCTTAGCAACAACCGATATTACTTGTTTTGGAGGAACAAATGGTGAAGCAACTGTTAATCCAACAGGAGGAGTTGGCGTTTATGACATCCTTTGGTCAAACAATGAAACTACTTTAACTATCTCTGGTTTAGCAGCAGGGGTTTATACTTTCCAGTTAAATGATACCAACGGTTGTGAAGTTAGCGGAAGTGCTGAAATATTTGAACCAACTGATCTTATAACAACTACTACAACTACGAATGTTCTATGTGCAAATGATAACACTGGTTCTGTTTATATAGATGCAAACGGAGGTACTTCTCCATATACTTACAATTGGACTGGTGCTGCTTATACTATAAATAACCCGAACGATTTAATCGCAGGTTCTTATGAAGTAATAGTAAGCGATTTAAATGGATGTAGTGATACTGTTGTGTTCATTATTACTGAACCTACTCCACTTGTTGTTGATGTTATTGATGTGGTAAATGTATTATGCGCTGGAAGTGCTGATGGTTTAATTGAAATTGAAGCAACTGGTGGTACTCTGCCTTACACTTATGCCTGGACAGGAGTTACTTCATCTAATCCACTTGTTACCGGATTACTCGGTGGACAGTATGGCTATACTGCTACTGATGATAATGGATGTATAGAAACAGGTAGTGTTGCAATTACTGAACCATCTAATGCTCTTGATTTCACCTTTGTCACAACAGACATCGATTGTTTTGGAAATTCTATAGGAGCAATTACAGTTAGTCCAACAGGAGGAGTTGGCGTAATTGAAGTTCTATGGTCAAATAGCGAAACCACCTTTACAATATCAGGACTCATAGCAGGAGTTTATACTTTCCAGTTAAATGATACAAATGGTTGTACTATTAGCGGAAGTGCAGAAATTTTCGAACCTACTGAATTAATATCAACTTTTACATCCACAGATGTGAGTTGTAACAATGAAAATGACGGTTCAATAGCAATCAATGTAAATGGAGGAACTCCCGGATATAATTATAACTGGGTCAATAGTACAAATTCAACTAATAATGCAAGTAATTTATCAGATGGGAATTATGAAGTGATTATAACTGATCAAAACAGTTGTGCAGATACTCTTACAATAGTTATAAATGAACCTCTTCCATTAAATATAAATGTGATAGAGGTAAAAAACATAACATGTTTTGGAAATGCAGATGGATTAATTAACATTGAAGCTACTGGAGGCAATACACCTTATTCTTATTCTTGGGCTCCAAATGGATCCACTAATCCATTAATTAATGGATTAGTGGAAGGAGAATACTTTTATACTATTACAGATGATTCAGGTTGTGAATTAACCGGTAGTTTTACAATTACAGAACCTACACCGATTACTGTTTCAATACCTCCGGTTGGCCCTGTTTGTCTTGGAGATGCAGTTACTCTTGAAGGTTTTGCAAATGGAGGAACTGGTGTTTATACTTTTAATTGGGATCAAGGCCTTGGGCAAGGAAATCCTCATGTTGTTACTATTCAAAACACAACAACTTATAATCTGATTGTTACTGACAATGGGGGTTGCTCAAGTTTACTATCAAGTATAACTATAGAAATTTTTAATAACCCTATAATTGCTTTATCCTCACCTTCTTCAATATGCACAGGTGACAGTGCCATTATCAGTGCCAATGTGACTAATGGAGCAGGTAATTACACTTATACCTGGAGTGATAATTCATTTTCAGGATCAGGACCTTTTACAGTTTTTCCTGATTCCACTACCACTTATTACTTAAATGTTCAAGATGTTTGCGGATCTCAAATCAATGATTCCCTAATTATCACAGTTTATCCTTATCCAGTAGTGGCTTTATCTCCACTAATTGCACAAGGTTGTTCTCCCCTAACTGTTGAATTCGATGAAAGCTCGGTAACAGAACCCGGTTCTAGCTATTTCTGGAATTTTGGTGATAATACCTATTCTTCTATACGTAATCCTGTTTATACCTATACTTCATCTGGACAGTATCCTGTATCTTTAACAGTAACTTCACCTAATGGTTGTGTTAGTTCATCTTCAACAAATGGACTTGTTAATGTATATCCTGATCCTGTAGCTGATTTCCTTATAAATCCTGATATTATTACTCTTATTAATCCTAAATTGAATATTTTCAATAATTCAGTAGGAGCAATAACTTGGGAATGGTCATTTGGAGATGGAAATACTTCTTTTGATAGAAATCCTGTACATACTTATGAAGATACAGGCTCATATACAGTTAATCTTCTTGTTACTAATAGTTACGGTTGTATTGACGAAATGAGTCAAGAGATGAAAGTTTTACCTGAATTTTTATTCTATATTCCTAACGCTTTTTCTCCCAATGGAGATGGACTTAATGATACTTTTACTGGTTTAGGTGTGGGAATTGCTGAATTTGAGATGCATATTTATGATAGATGGGGAGAAAACATTTTTAGTTCTTATGACTATGAACTTACCTGGAATGGTACAAGAAAGGGTAAAAACCTTGTTCAAATAGATGTATATGTTTACCTGATGAAAGTAAAGGATCTCTTTGGTAAATGGCATGAATATAACGGTCATGTAACCGTGGTTAGATAAGTATTTAACTTTTTAGCAAATTCTACTTTTATACAATTGCTACTCTTTTTTTAATTATTTAATTTTTCTACTCCACCTTTCTCTCCTAAATACAGGAGAGAATAACTATTCCTTAAATTATTCCATATGTTTTCTTCTTGATAAAAAGATTAAATATTTTTTTTATCTTCATTAGAAGTTTTAATTAATAGAATAAATCAAAGCCCCCAAGACTAAGCTTACAATATTAATAGCATATAAATGACAATAAGAACCAATAAACAAATGGAGGAGTACTTAATTAAAACAGGTACAGGCATTCTAAATAAAACGATTGCTCTGCCTTTTGAACTTGAGCAAATATTGAAAAGTGAATTCTTAATAAATAACGATTGTACCATATTGAAGGGAATTCATAGCATTAAAGAAATTCCAGATGTAAAAACTGATATTGAAAAATGCGAATTAGAGTATAAGGAAAACAATATACATCCAATCGATTTTATTGAACATCCAGGTAGTGAACTGGAATATTTAACACTTGCTGTTGAATGCGGCAAAAAATTATCAAATCGATTAATAACTGAATTTAAAAATAAAAAATTCAGGATTATAATTTCGTTCAATGAAACCAAAAAAGAAATGGAAAAAATTGTGCAATTTGGTGGAAGTAGTGTAAGCTTTTATAATTTAAGGAATGGTTGCGATAATAAAATGCGTATTAAAAATTTGGAAGAAATTAAACTTGAAGCTATCCTTGAAATAGAAATATAAATTTTATTAAATAATAATTTAAACTACGATTAGCTTTTTAATATAAGTATTGTTGTTATTAGTTAAAATAACAAAGTAAATCCCTGATTTAAGTTTAGCATTTAATTTAAAAGTGTTTTCAAACCTAGCAGCATCTTCTAATGGAGATGAATAAAACACTTTCTCACCTGCCATATTTCTAATTTCAATAAAAGCTCCTTCTGTATTTGAATACGATAAATTAAGATCTGTTCCTTGCAAAGGATTTGGATAAATATCAAAATGAAAATCTTTATCAGTAAAGGTTACAGGTAGTATATCAAAATACTTAAATTTTTGATCAAAATCTATTTGTTTTAACCTGTAATAGGCAGTACCTTTTAATGGATTATTATCTTCAAAAGAATAATTTACAGCATTCACTGAATTTCCCTGTCCCTGAACTATTGCTATCTCTTGAAAATCGATTGCATTATGACTTCGTTCGATTACAAAATAATCATTATTGAATTCAGAAGC
>JALYPI010000264.1 GCA_030856445.1 Bacteroidota bacterium | reverse complement strand
ACCGACATTACCATTTTGATCAATCGCCATTCTGTCGGCTCCGTTTGTCCGGAAGAAAAAAGGGTGATTAGAATTAGTACCCAGGGCACCTCCGGTCTGTTCTCCACCAAAAATGGCTGTTGCACCGCCAGAACGAACAGAGCGTACTTGGGCTTCAATATTTGAAGCTCCCATAATTTCAAGTCGAGCAAAGGGCGCGACTGTTCCGATTCCAACATTCCCGCCCATAAACAAAGCTGCCGGGCCTGTTCCAGAATTTTCAAAAAACCCTCCATAACCGGATCCTGAGTTAGAACCTCTTACACCTGTACCTGCACCAACAGAAACACCTCTTACTCCTTCACCTGCAGTTACATTGTTGCTATACCCCCAAATACCTGTTCCTCCGTTCCCGCTGTTTGTACCAAATATGGCAGGAAAATTAGTAGTTTGATTAACTTGAAAAATATAATTATTGCTTAAAGGCGCTCCAATAGCAATGGCTGTGCTATTTACATTCATTATTGAAGCGGCTAAAGTTGCTGAACTGTTCCAGTAGGCCATGGTATTTGTACTTCCCGTACCTGACAAAAATGATGTTTGAGTTTGCCATATTGGAGCAATTCCAGGGCCTTGTGAAGTTAAAATTTCTCCAGCATTACCTGCATTTCCATTTGGCATAAAAGCACTATCTAATCTCAGTTTGCCGTATACATGTAATCTTTCAGTAGGAGACAAAGTCCCTATACCTACCTTTCCATTATGATCAATTGTCATTCTTGTAGCATTTATTAATCCACCATTTGGAGTAGTTGAGAATTGTAGCCTTGTACCAGCTCCTGTTGATGAGAAACTCTCTGTAGAATAGGCACTCATTCCAGCAGAAGGTCCATTGTTCATTAAGCCCACACCATCATGCCCACCAAATCCAAAATCACCCAATTTCCAGTTTGCAGGAGTAGCATACATTAATGAAAGAGAGCCGCTAGAGCGAGCAACATAAAAACCTCCTTCTTCACTTGCAGAATTTAATAATGCATAGGGCATTGAATCCCTTGAAATTTGAAAGGAAGTCATGGGATTTGTTAATCCGATACCAATCATCCCATTTCTAGTAACAGTCATTCTTGAAGTATTGTTTGTTTTTACTTCTAAATCTACATAATCAATAGTTCCTAAAAAATTTACACCAGATAAAGTTCCTGTATTTCCTACAAGCGCCCATGCATTTAAAGCTCCATCAGCGCCAGTAGCTCCTGTTACTCCCTGAATTCCTTGAATACCTTGAAGGCCAGTTGATCCGGTTGAACCCTGAACGCCTTGAGCACCTGTTGTTCCAGTTGGACCTGTAGAACCTTGAACTCCCTGGGCTCCTGTAGAACCTTGGACTCCCTGAGCACCTGTAGCTCCTTGAATACCTTGAACTCCAGTTGGTCCTGTCGAACCTTGAACTCCCTGAGCACCTGTTGAACCTTGGATTCCCTGCGCACCTGTAGCTCCAGTTACTCCTTGAATACCTTGAACTCCCGTTTCTCCTGTTATACCTTGAACGCCTTGAATTCCCTGATTTCCTGTGGATCCCGTTGCCCCTGCAAAACCTTGAATTCCCGTTTCTCCTGTTATGCCTTGAACACCTTGAGTTCCCTGAGCTCCAGTTGTTCCGGTTGCACCCTGTATTCCTTGAATTCCCGTTGGACCTGTTACTCCTGTTGCTCCAGCAACTCCACTTTGAGCAGTTCCTGCATGAAAAGCATAGGGAACAGCTTGAAATTGCGTTGTACCCATACTTATGTAATTTGTGCCTCCTAACGGATCTATTGAAACTTCAAGAAAAATAGAATCTAAAGCCCAGGCAACAGAATGTATACTGCCTGTTGTACTTGCTCCATTGCCAATTATAATATTAAATAAACCAAACTGATTTGTAGTAATCTGATGTGTTTCAAGATAAGCAACATTGACAGGAGGTGCTCCAGTCAAAACTTTAATCTGAATACCAATATTTTGATTTGATAGTTCAACTCCATTTGCATCTCTTGCAATTGCTTGATAATTTATCCCTTGCGTAGGTACGGTTTGAGCAGTAACTGAAAAGTTACCGAAAAATAAGGAAATAAAAAAAATAAAAACTGTTAATCTGTAAAAATAGCCCATATATCTTAAAATATAATCATTCGGGCTAAAGTAAAAAATATTTTTGACTAATTACTCAAAACCAAGTAGTTTTTTTTCAAAAAAAAACTTAAATTCTAACTCCAATGATTAGAATATCATCTACTTGCTCTTCATTCCCTCTCCATTCTTCAATTACTTGGTCAAGATAATTCTTTTGTTCATTAATGGAAAGTTTTTGAATGTCAAGCAAGGTTTGTCTGAACTGTTTAGCCATGAATTTTTTGCCTTTGCTTCCTCCAAACTGATCCACATACCCATCAGAGAAAATATAAACAGTATCACCTTTTTCAAGCTTTAATTTATGATTGGTGTAATACTTTTGATTCTCCCCAACATACATCCCAATTGGAAATTTATCTCCTTTAATCTCAATTAATTCTTGATTTCTTATAATATAAAGTGGATTATAAGCTCCTGCATATTCAATTTCATTTTTTTCATAGTCAATAGAACACAGGGCAATATCCATCCCGTCTTTTGTTGTGTTTTCATCTAATCCCTGGTGTAGTGTTTCACTTACACCGTTATTCAAATGGTTAAGAATAGTAGCAGGTTCAAGTTCATGAAGTTTATTAACAATATGTTTTAAAATATTGTATCCAACTATAGACATAAATGCTCCTGGAACACCATGTCCTGTGCAGTCTACTGCAGAGAAAAAGATCTTATTATCCTTTTTTTCAAGCCAATAAAAATCTCCACTTACAATATCCTTTGGTTTAAATAAAATAAAGGAATCCGGAAGGTGCTTTTTCACAATTGAATCAGGAGGCAATATAGCTTCCTGAATTCTTTTTGCATATTTAATACTATCAGTAACCTGATTATATAGAAATTCTAATTTTTCTCGCTGAAGTTCAATTTCTTCTTTCTGTCTTACAACCTCAGCTGTTCTTTCTTCAACTTTTCTTTCTAAAAAGCGTTCATTTTCTCTTAAATCATCACGCATTTTAATTAAAGCAAAACCAAGATTATCCTGATCGCTCAAGGGTTTGTATTCATAATCAAAATTACCAGCACCTACTTCATTGGCAAATACTCTTGTCCTTTTTACACTTTCAATGAGTTGATTTAAAGCCACTGACATTTCTCCTATTTCATCATTTCTAAAAGAAATTTTTTCTTCTGGCACAACTCCTTTACTCATGGAAAGAAGAATTTTTTTCAAATGATGAACAGGTTTAACAATTGAATTTACTGTTAAGATTGCAATGAATATACCTCCTAAGAGTAAAATAAATCCAAGGCTTTTAACAATTAAAAGCAGCAAATCAAAAGATTTGATCATTTGATCGCTTACTCTGTTAGCTCTTTCATGATGAGTAGTAATTAAATCAGAAAGATTTTCAAGTATGATTTTTGTTTTTGTATCAATTTCGCCATCTTCATCAACTGTTGGGCGAAAAAAGAAAACAATAGTGGGGTCATCATAACTGGAAAACGAATTTATATTGGTCATTATATCTTTATGCTCTTTGAACAACATTTCAATTAAGCTAAAAATACTTTGAATAGAGTTTTGTTCTTCCAAACTCCAGTTTTCCGAAAGTTTATTTATTTTGCTTTTAAGTTCAGGGTAATCTTCATAAATTAATTTTCTCAGTTTTACCTTGTCAAAGTTATCATCACTAGATTGAATAAAGGCCCAGTTTGTAATATACATTTTAGACCTTACAATCATTAAGTTGAGTTCTTCGAGAGCTCCAACAGATGGTGAAATCACATTTGTAATTTCATCGTTGATTTCTTTACTTTTGTTGATTGTATTTTGAGTAAAAACAAAGGCAGTTATGGTTAATAAAATAAGAATTCCGAAACCGAATCCTATTTTCCTACCTATTGTAAACCGAAAGTTCATAAATTTTTACTCCTTGTAATTTTAATCTAATTTTTCTAATTGAGCCTTTATTTCATTGGACTTATCAATTTCATGCAGACTAAAATAAATGCCTTCCAACCCTTTTAATGTTTCTTTTTTACGAGGATCTAATTTATATGCCTTTTCCATATAAGGTAATGATTGCTTGAAAATACCAACTGTTGTTTCTTGAATTTCCATAAAAGCAAAAATATCTGTATCAAAATCAAGATCATTAATAATATTAACCGCTTTATTATAATATAGAATTCCTAAATTATAATTAGCACTAACGTTTTCAGAATCAATTTTCAGAATTTCGGCATATAAATTCTCTACCTTTTTGAAATAGGCTGAATTTGCCTGCCTATCTGATTCATAAATGCCAGTATAAACAGAGGCTAGGGCTAATTTAAATTCAATTTCCATTGACTTTAATGTTGCCTGTTGATTAAGCATGATTTGAATCTCTTTGAAACTTGCAAAGTTTTTAAGCGCTATTTGATAATCCTTTGGATTAAGAGTTTGAACTACATCATTGAAATAAGTTGTTGCCAGGTACTTTAAATTTTGTTCATTATCTTCTTTGTGTTCATTCTCTTTATCTAAAGAAATTGATTTCTTAAATGAATTAAGTGACTCTTCCCGAAGCTCAGAAAGAGGGTTGTTTTTTTGATTTGCCTTATAAATCTCCTTATAAATGAAACCACGCACATACCAAGTATATGAATCTGAAGAAAAAGAAACATCTTTAGCTGCACCATCAATAGCTGTTTTGGCATCAGAAAAATTTCCACTTTGGAAATGATCTAAAGCAATAGCAATCTTATTACTTTGTGCATAGGCACTAAGATTAAATGCGATGAGTACAAAAAGAATTAATTTAACTTTATTCATTCTAACTTAATATACATTTACAGCAAGTGTAGACAAACTTGAACTGACTTTTAAATCGTATTTTTCAGCAATGCTCCTGTTTAATTCAAAACCTTGTTTATTATTTTGGACCACAAAATTAATTATAGAACCTTGTTTGGCAAGACCGGCCTTCTCGGTTATTAATAATGTGCTGCTGTTTTTTATCTTGTTTAAAATCTCTTGAAAATCTCCTGGTTGATCAGGAGAAATAATTAACATATGGCACTTTTCAATTGAAGATGTGGAGGAAAATTTTTTTATTTCAAAAGACTGACTTCCTGCCTTATAAGTTGAAGCCATTGTATTTAGCTCTGTAGACAAGTTAGAATTACCAAGTATTCCTATTATAAAATTACCTTCTTTATAGCCTTGTGGCCATTCTATATTTTTAGTGAAGCCGTAAATAAAATAAGACTTCATTTTTGCATTGGTATCTATATTTTGATTGTTACGATTATCAATAAAGGAAGAAAGCAGAGTAACCAGAACGGTTAAACAGAATACTTTTATGATATATGTATTAAGTGCTTTCAATTAATAAATCCTTTAAACGAAGACGGTTTTTTAGACAAGATTCAAATGTATGTAATTTTATCAAAATAAAAAAGGTTCAATGGGTACTTAATTTAAAAACAATTGAAAAAAATATGAATATTTTTATTTTTCATGAATAGCAACAATGATTTTTAGATATTATATCCTTATTTAAAACTTTTTTTACTGTTTTAATAAAATTTAAGTTTAATTAGAATTAAAAAGAGGCTGACCTTTTGGGACAGCCTCTTTTAATGTGGGCCCACCTGGGCTCGAACCAGGGACCCTCAGATTATGAGTCTGATGCTCTAACCAGCTGAGCTATAGGCCCGGTAAAAATCTTTTTTTACATAAGATTTATACTTTTTTTATAGTTACCTATAAAAGGGGATGCAAAAGTATATATTTGCAGCAAATAAAACAATAGCTAATTACATTATGTTTAAAATAGAATCTGGAAATATTAAAAATATAATTTTTGACTTAGGCGGTGTTCTTTTAAATATTGATTACAACCTAACTGTTAAGGCTTTTAATGATTTGGGAATTACAGATTTTGACCAAATATTTTCTCAGGCAAAACAAGATCTTCTATTTGACAATTATGAGTGCGGCAAAATAAACTCCGAAGAATTTATAAAAGAAATTACTAAACGTTGCAACAACTCTATTGATTCAGAATCAATCAAGTCTGCCTGGAACGCACTCCTTCTTGATCTTCCTATTGAGCGACTTCAGCTTTTAGAGGACTTAAAAAAGAGGTTCAGGATTTTTTTACTAAGCAATACGAATGATATTCATCGTGTAGCTTATTCTAATTATTTTGAAAAAACATTTGGGTTTTCCGATCTCTCTTTATATTTTGAAAAGCAATACCTTTCTTTTGAAATAGGGATGAGAAAACCTAATAAAGAGATTTTTAATTTTGTACTAAGTGAAAACAACCTTATTCCTTCGGAGACTGTTTTTATTGATGATTCAATTCAACATGTTCAGGGAGCTTCAGAAGTGGGCATTAAAGCAATCCTTTTAGCCAAGGACAAAACTATTCTCGATCTTTTCTAAACTTTACTTTATTTCCTGGCAAAGTTCAATGAGCACTCCATTTGTTTTTTTAGGATGAAGAAAGAGCACAAGTTTATTGTCAGCGCCTTTTTTTGGAGCATCATTAATAATCTCAAAACCCTCTTGTTTTAACCGCTCAGCTTCTTTTATAATGTCTTGTACTTCAAAAGCAATATGATGAATGCCTTCGCCTTTTCTTTCTATGAATTTTGAAATTGCATTTTGCTCACCTATTCCCTCAAGCAATTCAATTTTAGATTCCCCTGTTTCAAAAAAGGAAGTTTTAACACCTTCGCTTTCTACCATTTCAGTTTTATAGTGGGCACGACCCAGTATTTTAGCAAACAATTCATTTGATGCTTCTAAACTCTTAACAGCAATCCCTATATGTTCTACTTTTAACATAACTTATAAATTTAAAAAGCACGAAGAAAAAAAATTTCCTCCGTGCTTTTATATCACTAATATATTTTTACTGATTTTTATTTTTTCATAAACTGATCCATTTTACTATCATAGTTAATGTAGTAAATACCTTTGGATAAATTAGAAACATCAATTTTAAGGGCAAATCCTTTTTTCACAATATTTCCATAATTGTCATAAATTTCAAACATTGTTTCTGAAGTAAAAACTATTTCTTTGGCAACCTTAATTGGACTAAAAGAAACTTCGGGATCTGTGGATCTAAATTTAGTGGTAGAAGAATATCTTGGTTTCCCCGTATAATCCACTTGCTTTACTCTTAATTGATTTTCGCCAGAATGGGGAGCAACTTTAAATGAATAATCATTTTCAACCGGAGTGCCTTTACCTTCAACTTCACCAACATTTACCCACTTATTCCATCTAAACTGTTCCACAACAAAAGGAAGTTTTCCAGTTTCGCCTTTAGTTGTCCATTGTACAACACCATCTTTATCAACTTTAATGTTTGATACTTCAAATGTGCTTTTTGGTTTTAACACCTCAGGATTAAGTACTTTAGGTTTGCAATCATCTTTATGCATGATTTTAACTTCCACAGCAGCCCCAATTTCAAGTTGGAATGTAGAAAAATCAATTTCAAAAGCACTGGAATTGGTTTCATCAGAAGTTACTCTATCGTTAATTCTAACTTCAAAGACACAAAATCCTACACTAGACCCGGCAAATGGGTTTTGTATATATAGATTTTTACCTTGGTAATTCCCTTCCAAAACTATAACACCGGCTGCACTGGACGATAGTACCGAAAATACAAGCACGAATACTGTGAAAATTATTCTCATATTTATAAAAATCTAAATTGCCCATAGTTGGGACATTTTATTTTAAAGATGCAATATTAGGGCCTTCTTTTAAAAATTCAAAGCAAAATCGAAAAAAAATTTACATAAAGCCTTTTTTTTTCTTAAAAATACTAATTTTTCAGGAAAAAGCTAAGGTAAAAATATTTTTCAAATAAAAATCAAAGTTTGCAATTTCAACCAAAATTTAAAAATAAAGACTCTGAAATTTGGAATTTCCACTTTCAATTATTAATCTTGCTGTTGATATAACGGCAATTTATGAAAAAAAAGATAATAATTCCAGTTTACTTAATCTTAATTGTGTTCTTTTCATGCACTACACCTAAAACACAAGAAGATAACGTAAAAAAAGTCAATGGTAATGTAGTTTATGGTGGAACTTTAAAAATAAATAAAAACAACCCTCTGGTTTCACTTTATCCTCCATCTGTTACAGACTTAGTATCGGCTCATATTTCAACTCAGATATATGAGGGCTTGGTTAAGTTCGATTCTAAAGATCTTTCTATTTTGCCTTCTCTTGCAACAGATTGGGAAATAGATCCCAGTGGCACAGTTTATACTTTTAACCTTAAAAAAGGCGTGTATTTTCATGATGACCAATGCTTTTCAAAAGGAAAAGGAAGAGAACTAAAAGCCTCAGATGTAAAGTACACTATGGAATTGCTATCTACTCCAAGCCCTTTTAACTTAGTGTACAGTTTAACATTAGCTGGAAGGTTGCAAGGCGCGGATGAGTATTTTGCATCATCAGGAACTACTGATTTATCAGGAATTAAGATCATTGATGATTATACAATACAATTGACTTTGCAAAACCCAAACTCTTCTTTCCTTTATATACTGGCTAATCCATCAATGGCAATACTTGCTAAAGAGGCAGTAAAGCATTATGGAAATATGCTTACAATAGGAACTGGGCCTTTTGTTTATACTCAAAATAACAATAAAGAGTATGTGATTTTGACAAGGAACAAGAATTATCATGGTTTCGATTCATTGGGTAATCAATTGCCCTATATGGACACAATACAGTTTAGCTTTATTGATTCAAAACAATTGGAACTTGAGGCATTTCAAGCTAAAAAAATCGATTTAATAATGGGGCTTCCTTCTGAATCTATTATAGAAGTAGTTGAAAACCAAATAAACGATTTTCAGCAAAATCCGCCAAATTATATTTTGGACAGGTCTCCGGAACTTGCTACTCAATTTTATGAATTCAACACCTCTACTTCTATCTTTAAGGATAAAAAAATCCGTCAGGCATTTTCTTATGCAGTTGATAAAAACCGAATTTTTAATGAGGTGTTAAAAGGCGAAGCA
This sequence comes from Bacteroidota bacterium, assembly GCA_030856445.1. Taxonomy (GTDB): domain Bacteria; phylum Bacteroidota; class Bacteroidia; order JACCXN01; family JACCXN01; genus JACCXN01. The sequence continues at coordinate 4,537 of JALYPI010000264.1, read as the reverse complement.
TTTGGACCGGGAGTTTATGGTATTTCTCCACCCTCTTTTGTTGGTTATGATATTGAAAAGATAAAAGGTTATAATTTTGATCCTGAAAAAGCAAGAAAATTATTATCTGATGCAGGTTATCCAAATGGAAAAAATTTCCCGATTGTTAAATTAAGTATTTCCTCTGGAAAATCTAAAAACACAGCTGTTGCACTTGAAATAGCAAAGCAATTAAAGAAAGTTTTAAATGTAAATATCGAGCTTGAAATACTTCCTTATGCTGTAATACTTGAAAATGCAAAATATGCAAAGGGCGATTTTATCAGGTCTGCCTGGATTGCTGATTATCCAAGTCCTGAGAGTTTTCTTTCAATGTTGTATGGAAAAACAGTGCCTAAGTCTCTTGAAACGCCCTCTTTCCCGAACACCACACGATATAGCAATCCTGAATTTGATAAATTATTTGAAGCAGGAATTAATGCAACCAATAAAGAAGAAAGTTATAATTACTTTCTACAGGCAGAACAATTAATGATGGATGATGCACCGGTTTTGGTTCTATGGTATGACGAAAAGTTCAGACTTTATCAATCAAATATTCGTAATTTTTATCCTAATCCAATTAATTATTGGGATTTTTCGCAAGTCTATCTTGAGGATTAGTTTTAATGCTAATTTAAGGTTAGCTAATAAAAGCCTGCCAATTAACCTTTGGCAGGTTTTTTATTGATGATAATTCTTTTAAAATTTTCCCGTTTAATAATTAGAAATTTAATTTTCACATAATAAAAATAAAAAAAGCTACTTTTGCAGCCCAATTAAAAAAATCAATAACAAAATGCAGAATTTAAGAAATATCGCTATTATAGCACACGTTGACCACGGCAAGACAACTCTTGTGGATAAAATTTTACATCAGTGTCAGCTTTTCCGTGAAAATCAACAGTCCGGAGAATTGATATTAGATAATAACGACCTTGAAAGGGAAAGAGGAATTACTATTCTTGCCAAAAATGTTTCAGTAAGATATAAAGACACTAAAATAAATATTATCGATACTCCTGGTCACGCTGATTTTGGTGGAGAAGTGGAAAGAGTATTAAATATGGCGGACGGAGTTCTTTTGCTTGTAGATGCATTTGAAGGTCCAATGCCTCAAACCCGCTTTGTTTTGCAAAAAGCAATTCAAATGGGTCTTAAGCCTATTGTTGTAATTAACAAGGTGGATAAACCAAACTGCAGGCCTGATGAAGTACAGGACGGTGTTTTTGACCTGATGTTTAATTTGGGAGCCACAGAAGAGCAACTTGATTTTCCTACAGTTTATGGTTCATCTAAACAAGGTTGGATGAGCAGAGACTGGAAAAATGAAACTACAGATATCACTTCTCTTTTGGACGCAATTGTTGAATTTATTCCTCCTGCTCCTGCTTATCATGGTTCACCTCAAATGCAAATCACTTCTTTAGATTATTCCTCTTTTGTAGGTCGTATTGCAATTGGAAGGTTACTTCGTGGAACTTTAAAAGAAAACATGCCTGTATCTCTTGTTAAAAGGGACGGTAAAATAGTTAAATCAAGAATTAAAGAACTTTATTTGTTTGAAGGTTTAGGAAAGCTAAAAGTAGCACAGGTTGATGCTGGAGAAATCTGTGCAGTAATGGGTATTGAAGGCTTTGAAATTGGCGATACTATCGCTGATTTGGAGAACCCTGAAGCATTAAAACCGATTTCTATTGATGAACCAACAATGAATATGTTATTTACCATTAACAATTCCCCGTTTTTTGGTAAAGAAGGTAAATTCGTTACTTCAAGGCATTTAAGAGACCGTTTAAAAAAGGAAACTGAAAAAAATCTTGCCCTTAGAGTAGACGATACAGAATCGGCTGATTCTTTTCTTGTATTTGGAAGAGGAATTTTGCATTTATCTGTATTGATTGAAACAATGCGTAGAGAAGGATATGAATTTCAAGTTGGACAGCCACAAGTTATTATCAAAGAAATTGATGGACAAAAATGCGAACCAATTGAGGCATTAACTATTGATGTACCAGAAGAATTTTCAGGTAAAGTTATTGAGCAGGTAAGTATGAGAAAAGGAGAAATGAAAATAATGGAGCCTAAAGGCGATTTGATTCATCTTGAATTTGAAATACCAGCAAGGGGTATAATAGGAATGAGAAACAGTATTCTTACTGCAACCACTGGTGAGGCGATAATGGCTCACAGGTTTAAAGGTTACGAGCCATGGAAAGGTGTTATTCAAGGAAGAATTAATGGTTCTTTAATATCAATGGAAAATGGAACAGCTATTCCTTATGCTATCGATAAAATGCAAGACAGAGGTAAGTTCTTTGTTGATCCAACTGAAGAGATTTACACTGGACAAGTAATTGGTGAGAATTCAAGACCAGATGATCTTGTAATTAACATTACAAAAACAAAGAAGTTAACCAACATGCGTGCTTCCGGATCTGATGACAAGGTAAGTATTGCTCCGGCAATTAAATTTTCTTTAGAAGAAGCTCTTGAGTATATTCAAAGGGACGAGTATGTTGAAATAACTCCAAAGTCAATGAGACTGAGAAAAATTGTTTTGGATGAAAATGAAAGAAAACGTACACAGAAAAAAATAATGTCATAAGTATTTTATGAAGTCTGCTCTTTTAATCTTTATTGTCTTTAGTGTTATAAATACATGTAATAAAAATAATTGTAAACCTCAAAAGGATCCCGATTGTGTTTGTATCCTAATTTATGACCCTGTTTGTGGATGCGATGGTAAAACATATGGAAACTCTTGTGAGGCAGAATGCAATAATATAAAAGAGTACACTAAAGGAGAATGCAAATAAAAAAAGCCCGGAAATTACCGGGCTTTTTTTATTAATTTATATTGTTTTTCTATTTCAACTTTAAGCTTTTCGCAGCGTCAATCATTCTTTGTATACCTGTTTCAGAATACTCTTCCTCTTTAACGTTTTCAATACCATAAGTCCCTTTTCCTATTTCCTTAACAAGGTAAAAATGATACTGAGCAATTTCAGTATCCTGAATTTCTGATTTATAAAAAATCATATCCGGCTCATCCGTAATATAAGTGATTTTGAATATTGGGCTTCTTTCAATCTCTTCTTTTTTTTCTGCCATTGATAATGGAGCAGCCATAATTTCAAGATTAAAATCTGAACCGGCCAAAATTTGAGTTCCTCCAAAAGGACCTTCCATAATTTCAGATTTACCTTTTGCTATACTTTCATCAGGAATATTTATTACCATAGGCAGTCCATAATGCATTCCTGGCTGTTCTAAATCAAGCTGAAGCCATCCAGCAGGTATTTCTGCCTCAGTATTAGTAGTATTTTCTTCACCATTGCAACCTGCAAAAATTAACAGAACAGGTAAAATCAGAATTTTCAAATAGTTTGTCATATTTTTAGTTTATTTAAATAATTTTAAACAAATATAACCTTAATGATATTTTTTTGCAATTGAAACTTAACTTTTATTCATACACCATAAATCTCAAACATCCTTTTACTCTGGCTTCTGGGTCAAGAACTACAACTCCTTTGGTTTTAACTGAGATAGAACACGATGGTATAATTGGATATGGAGAAGCAAGTCTTCCACCATATCTGGGAGAAACACAACAAAGTGTAAAAGACTATTTGGGTAGAATACACTTTCCAAATAAATTTGATCCATTACAAATATCTGATTTCATTGCTGATATTGATAAATTAGCCCCTGGTAATACCGCTGCCAAAGCATCTGTAGATATAGCACTGCACGACCTTAAGGGAAAATTATTAAACAAGAATTGTTCTGAATTTTTAAATATACAGTCACAAAAAAAATGTGAATCATCATTAACTATCGGGATAGATTCCATTCCAATCATTATTAAGAAAATTCAGGAAGCGGATAATTTTAATTATTTCAAAATTAAATTAGGAAGTAGTAATGATAAAGAAATAATTGAAGCAGTTTTAAAAACAACTCATAAACCATTTTGTGTTGATGTAAATCAAGGCTGGAGAAATAAATATCAAGCTCTCGATTTTATCAAATTACTGGAAGATTGCAATTGTATATATATAGAACAACCACTTCCCAAAGAGCTGATAAAAGAAACAAGATGGCTGGCAGATAGAAGTTCAGTGCCGATTATAGCTGATGAAGCCATTCAACGTTTTAATGACATTAAAAACGCAAATGGAATATATCACGGCATTAATATTAAATTAATGAAATGCACGGGATTAAATGAAGCCTTGAGAATGATTGCAGAGGCAAGGGAAAAACAAATGAAAATCATTATTGGTTCTATGACAGAAACCAGTTGCGCACTATCGGCAGCAAGCCTTTTAAGTCCACTTGCAGATTGGGCAGATTTAGACAGTCAATATTTAATTACCAACGATTTATTCGAAGGCATGAAGATTTTAAATGGGCAAATAATCACAGAAAAAAACAAACCTGGAATTGGTATTAAAAAATTATAATTAAAGGCCAATCCCAGGTTTAGTCCTGAAAACTCACGACTATTATT
>JALYPI010000259.1 GCA_030856445.1 Bacteroidota bacterium | reverse complement strand
CATTAATCTTGATCCCTCATCCGATAACCTGTCTTCCTCAGAAAAAGAGATTGAAAAGGTATTAAGGCCAGATCATTTTAATGATTTTACAGGGCAATTGCCCATTGTTGAAACCCTGAAAGTGTTTGTTGATGCAGCCAAACTAAGGGGAGAGGCTTTGGATCATGTTTTACTTCATGGGCCTCCCGGACTTGGAAAAACAACACTTGCCAATATTTTAGCCAATGATCTTGGTGTTAATATAAAAATTACTTCAGGCCCTGTACTTGACAAGCCTGGTGATCTTGCTGGTTTGCTTACCAATCTTGAAACAGGGGATGTGCTTTTTATTGATGAAATTCATAGGTTAAGCCATGTAATTGAAGAATATCTTTATTCGGCAATGGAGGATTTTAAAATTGACATTATGATTGATAGCGGACCCAATGCCCGTTCTATTCAATTGCAATTAAATCCTTTTACACTTGTAGGCGCAACTACCCGTTCTGGTTTATTAACTGCTCCTTTAAGGGCTCGTTTTGGGATTAATTTCAGGCTGCAATATTATGATAATGTTACATTGTCAACCATTGTAAAACGTTCCTCCAGTATATTAAATATAGGGATTGATGATAATGCAGCTTTGGAAATTGCCGGAAGAAGCAGGGGAACACCTCGTATTGCCAATGCACTGTTAAGAAGAGTAAGAGATTTTGCACAAATCCGAGGAACAGGAAAAATAGACCTTGCAATAACCAATATTGCTCTTTCTGCACTTAATGTAGATAAATATGGTTTAGATGAAATGGATAACAAAATACTCTTAACTATAATAGATAAATTTAAAGGTGGCCCGGTAGGAATTACCACTATTTCCACTGCTGTAGGTGAACCAGGAGATACTATTGAGGAGGTTTATGAACCTTACCTTATAATGGAAGGTTATCTGGTAAGAACTGCCAGAGGAAGAGAGGCCACAGAAAAAGCTTACAGGCATCTTGGAAGAGCTCCCCGCGCAGACCAGGGTACTTTGTTCGGAAGAGAAAATAAATAGATCTTGAGCTTCAGTTTTGGTCAATAAAATTATATACTTCTTTATCCCTTCTTCGTTGTAACTTTAATTTATGAACGAACAACAACGTTATCGTAATTCACAGTTAATTAAAGCTGAAGCAAAAAGGCTGGGCTTTATGTTCTGTGGTATTTCAAAAGCTGGATTTTTAGAAGAAGAAGCACCAAGGTTGGAAATGTGGCTGAATAAAAATATGCAGGGCAAAATGTCCTACATGGAAAATCACTTCGATAAAAGACTTAACCCCGCTTTGCTTGTTGATGATGCTAAATCTGTAGTTTCATTATTATTAAATTATTTCCCTGAAGAAGTTAATGAAAATAAAGATGCTCCTAAAATTTCAAAATATGCTTATGGTAAAGATTATCATCAGGTAATCAAATCTAAACTAAAGGAACTGATTGTTTTTATTAGAGAAACAATTGGAGAAGTAAATGGAAGGGCTTTTGTGGATTCTGCCCCTGTTATGGATAAAGCATGGGCCAAGAAAAGTGGCTTGGGGTGGATTGGTAAAAATTCTAATTTAATTAACAAAGAGTCAGGTTCCTTTTTTTTTATTGCTGAATTAATACTGGATATAGACCTGGAAGTAGATGGCCCGGTAAAGGATTACTGTGGTACCTGTACGAAATGCATAGATGCCTGCCCAACCCAGGCAATAGTTGAACCTTATGTTGTGGATGGCAGCCGTTGCATTTCCTATTTTACAATTGAACTTAAGGATCAAATTCCTGCAAGCATGAAAGGGCAATTTGACAATTGGATGTTTGGATGTGATATATGCCAGGATGTATGCCCATGGAACAGATTCTCAAAGCCACACAAAGAGCCTTTATTTACTCCTACTCCCGGTTTACTGAATATGAATGAAAAGGACTGGCAGAATGTTACAGAAGAAATATTTAATGATGTTTTCAGGGATTCTCCTCTAAAGAGAGCTAAATTTAGTGGAGTAAAGAGGAATGTTGATTTTCTTAAAAAACAAATCCCGGATTGACCGGGATTTGTTTTTTAAGAAATAAGATTAGAAATTAATGAAGTGGATCAAAAACTTCCAGGATTAAATCATGATATTGAATGAAAGAGGCCAAACACCAGGCTTTTAATAAAAGCACCTCTTCATTTTTTAACCAACGTGTAGCTTTTACCAATTCTTTTTTAAATAATAACCTGTCAAAACTTACTTTTTGTAAAATTTCTTTACTTAATTCATACATAAGCCATGTAATTATTGATTTAACATTCTATTAAGATTCTAAGGTAATAATTAAACTCCAAAATAACAAGATGGTTGTACCTGTCTCTTAAAAGATATCAACAGAAAACGCAAATAATTAAAAATCAGAAAATTATTGTTTGATATTAATCTCTTCCCCAACGAAAAGTATTAATAGAAATGCCTGCCAATTCTAACGCCCTATCGGTAACAGTGCTGGCAAGCTCTTCAAAAGAGGATGGTTTGCTGTAAAAAGATGGACTTGCTGGGCAAATTATTCCTCCAGCCTCAGTTATTGTTTTCATATTGTTGATATGAATTAAACTAAGAGGAGTGTCACGGGTAATTAATACAAGTTTTCTTCTTTCTTTAAGTATTACATCAGCAGCTCTGGTGGTAAGGTCATTGGATACTCCCGTTGCTATTCTTGCCATTGTTCCCATGGAGCAAGGGCAAATGATCATAATATTAAAATTTGCTGATCCCGAAGCAAAAGGTGCAAAAAAATCATTCTTGTTAAAAACTTTAAAAGGCAAAATTTCATAATTTTTATTGCCCAATTCAAATTGCCAAACATCTTTAGCATTATCAGACATAACAACTGCTACTTCTGAAATTTGCTCTTTAAGTTCTGCAAGTTTATTTAATAGTACTTTGGCATAAATTGCCCCGCTTGCTCCTGTTACTGCAACAATTACTTTATTTCCCACCCGTATGTATATGATTCTTGTTAAACCAATAAATAACTTTGAAAGTCAATACTGAATTATATTCCCCCCGGTTATACCTCCAAACAACGTTTCCTATATGATCTCTTACTGGGATAATTGAATTGCTATACCTCCAGTTCATGTCCAAATGCTCGGTTAACTGATAGTTGATGCCTAAATTAGCTCCAAAATCCAATTTTTTGTAAGGCCTGTCTAGTTCTGTAGGTCCATGTAAGTCTTCCACTTTATGTCCAATAAGATAACCGAAAGAAGGGCCTGCTTCAAATATAAATTTATTGTGACTGTGAAAATACAACACAGGTATTTCAATATAATTCAATCGAAGTTTATAAAAAGTATAATCTCCTGCATTTGGACGATAAGGCTTTCTTTCCCCTTTTTGTGAAAACAGCATTTCCATCTTTAGGCCCGAGAGTTCATTTAAATCGTACTCTACAAATGGACCAGCTATAATCCCAAATTGTCTCCATCCCTCTTTATTTACCCCTCCTAATACACGTGCATTGCTTACTCCCACAGTTAACCCTGATTTAAATGACTGTGCTACTCCTATTTCAGGAAGGAATGAAATTATACAAATAATTAAAGGAAAGTACAGATGCTTTAGCATACCTGTAAAAGTACGGAAAATATTAAAAGGCAAATAAGTTTTGCAAGGATTTTTTATCCAAAAATCAGCAATTGCAAGGGACTTGGCCTTAATTTACCTGAATTTTAATTTATTTTTTGTAAATATTATATAAAGACAAGAAGGGGAGAGTAGATTATTAATTCCAAAATAAATTGTCTTAAAACTTCTTTTTTGTCTTCTATCAAGGAGCTATATGAGCTTCCTCGACCTGTAATACTTGGTAAGTGTCAACATCATAAATATAAGCCACTACAGAGCAGTTATTTGCTTGCCATGCTGGGTTTAACAGGTAATTGTTATATGTTTTAGATATTGAATCACCAGCAGCTAAGGAAGAAGCTATTACCTCCTCACCCCATGTTCCGTTAATATTGTCCCTTAAAACATGCCCATGAATATAGTTTTCTACATCCTGCTGAGGGCCTGATGGCTTAGAATAATCTTTTTGCCAATCCACAATATTGTCTTCTACTAAATAAACTACAAGATTGTATTTTTTGGAAAGTGCATTTAATGCTTTACCTTTTACTATTGTTTTAAGGGAACGAGTACCAGCATCATATACCACACTTAACTCAAGTTTAATGTCTGGCAAATCTTCTTTTAATAACTCAACTGCATTTCCCCAGG
>JALYPI010000235.1 GCA_030856445.1 Bacteroidota bacterium | reverse complement strand
GCTTCTGCTACTGTTAGCAATGGCTCTGGGAATTATAGTTACTCCTGGAGTAATGGAATTGCTTTAAATAATATTTCCAATCTTTGTTCAGGGAATTATACTTTAACAGTCACAGACAATGTTTTAGGATGTATTAGTTTTGCCACTGTTACTATTACCCAACCTTCTTTAATTGGTTTTGGATTCCCATCTTCTATTGATGCTTCCTGCTTGTCAGGTTGTGATGGAACTGCTACTGTATATCCAACAGGAGGTTCCCTTCCTTATGCTTACAGTTGGAATTTTTCATCTGTTACCACTCAAACTGCAACAGGATTATGTGCCGGAAGTAATATTGTTACTGTTACTGATGCAAATGGTTGTGTTTCTGGTCAAACTATTTTAATTGGAACACAGCCTGCTTTTACTGCAACAGCGGCAACAACAAATGCCACCTGTGGTGATTGTGATGGGTCTGCTACTTTGACCGTTTCGGGAGGTACTGGTCCTTATACCTATCAATGGTCAAACAGCGGAACTCAGGCCACAGCATCTAATTTATGCGCAGGTGTATATTCCGTAGAGATTACTGATGGTAATAATTGTTCACAAATTTTGAATGTAAATATAAGTAACAGCGGAGGAGCTACGGGAGAAGATATTGATGTAACTAATGTTACCTGCTTTGGATTATCTGACGGATCAGCTGTTGTGAATTCTGTAATTGGTGGAACAGCTCCTTATACTTATTTGTGGCTTCCTGGCGGGCAAATAACCAATAGTATTAATAATGTTACGGCCGGCAATTATTCTCTTGAAATTACAGATGCAAATGGCTGTAAGCGTCTTACAAATGTTGAAATACTGCAAGGTGATCAAATTGTTGCAAACAGTATAATAACAAATAGTTCATGCACTACCTGCAATGGTTCTGTTAATCTTATTACCTCTGGTGGAGTAGGGCCTTATACCTACAATTGGTCTGGAGGGCAAACCAGTTCCTCTCTTACAGGTTTGTGCGCAGGCTTATATGATGTCATTATTAATGATAATAATGGTTGCTCGGAATTGCTATATATTCCAGTTTCTAATATATCCGGTCCAACCGCTAGCATAACTAGCACGAATATAAATTGTTTTGGTGCTTGTAATGGTACTGCTACTGTGACAGCAAGTGGAGGTTCAGGCACTTATAATTATGCCTGGACTCCTGGATCCTCTGTAAGTGCTACTTCAACTAATCTTTGTTCAGGAACTTATTTTGTAGAAGTTCAAGATGCTGCATCAGGGTGTATTACTTTTATGTCAGCAACATTAACCTCCCCAACCCAATTAGCACTAAGTACTCCTAATGTTATTGATGTAACTTGTGGAGGAAACTGTGATGGTGAAGCTACAATTATTGCTCATGGAGGCGTATTACCTTATACTTATAATTGGGGTAATGGCATAAATACAGATCTTTGTTCAGGTACTTATCCTGTAACAGTAACTGATGATAATGGATGTACCGCCTCCCAAAGTTTATCCATTAATGAACCAACTCCAATTAGTATCACTATTACAAATAGTGTTGATGCTTCTTGCAGCAATGTAAATGATGGGTCAATTGAAATATCATCATCAGGAGGAACCGGAACTTTAAGTAATAGTTGGTCAACTGGAGCAACCGGAAATACGATTACGAACCTTTATCCTGGAGATTATACACTTACAGTAACAGATCAGGCGGGGTGTGAAAAAGATACTATAATCACTATAAATCCTTTAATGCAGGTTTCTGCTCTTGCCCTTGGTGATACTTCTTATTGTGAAGGGAATGGTCCGGTTATTTTATCTGGAAACGGTGGTACTACTTATACGTGGTATTCTTTACCTGATTCAATATTAGTAAGTCAAGACAGCGTATTTACAGTTAATCCAGCCGCAGGAGTTAATGTTTATTTACTAGCAGCCCAGGTAGGTCAATGTATTGCTTATGATTCAGTAACAGTAAATGTTTTTGCTTCTCCTATTGTTGACGCTGGAAAAGATGCTTCAATTATTGCTGGAACAGGAACGCCAATTGGGGGTGCACCCACTTCTGCCTCAGGAAACACTTATTTATGGAGCCCTTCTGAAGGTCTTGACGGTGCATTAATTGCAAACCCTTTTGCTAGTCCTCTTACAACTACTAACTACAATGTAACTGTTACTGATCAAAATGGTTGTGAAAGTATAGATTCTGTACTGGTTAATGT
>JALYPI010000229.1 GCA_030856445.1 Bacteroidota bacterium | reverse complement strand
CGTTACAGGAGGTGTTTCAGGTTGTATGATTGGTGTATCTGATATAGATAAATCCCTTGCTCTTTATAGCGATATATTGGAATACAATAAAGTAGTATATGATGTAACAGGCACATTTGAGGATTTATCTGCATTACCTGGAGGAAATGCCACTTTTAGAAGAATATTGCTTAAACGCACCCAGCCTAATACTGGTACTTTTAGTGAATTATTGGGCTCTGGTTTTATTGAACTGATCCAGCTTATAAATGACAAAGCCAATAAAATATTTCAAAACAGGTATTGGGGAGATCAGGGTTTTATTCATTTATGCTTTGATGTTCAGGATATGAATAGTTTGAGAACAGAATGTGAGGGAAAAGGATTTCCATTTACAGTTGATAGTTCTAACACCTTTGATATGGGTGAAGCTGCAGGACATTTCAGTTATATAGAAGATCCTGATGGAACTTTAATAGAATTTGTTGAAACACATAAAATTCCTGTGATTAAAAAATTGGGATGGTATCTTAATGTAAAAGACAGAAATACTGGAAAAGCATTGCCAAAATGGATACTTAATGCCTTGTCTTTTAGCAGGGTGAAAGATTAATTCAGATACTTCTTTTTCTTTTGAAGTAATTAAAGTAAGATATAAAGGGTAACCTGCAATTTTATTTTTGTACAGATTCCTTATTCTCATTGTTTGAGACTAATTGTATTTCTGCCTTCCCTTTTATCAGATAGTGCAGTGTTTCATTAATCCATATTTTATCCTTCAATAAAGTTGAAGTTAGAACAGGATTGTTTTTCATTTTATAAGTAATAACTACTTCTTGAAAGATTTCCCTGTAGTAAAGTGCAAATTTTCCTGTTAATGAGCCAATGATAATTATTAAAGGGATAAAGGCAGCACTAAATACAATTGCGGTAATTACTGAAATTAACAGGTAATAAAAAATAAAAATAAGTGTGCCAATAGTAAGATTGATTGAGGAAAAGAACTCAATATTGTTTTTTACAATTTTTTTTGACAATATATAAGGAAGGCGATAAGGGATATAATTAAGAAAAAAGCCTGTTATAAAAATTGGAAAAGTTAGCAATAGCAGTAATGACTTTAAACTAATTACCCCTAAGTTATTTTTATTTAAAACATTTTCTTGCAATAATTCCTGCTTATAACCTTCCTTTTTTAAAATAGAAAAGAAGTTTTTTGCTTTTGATTCGAATTCTTCAAAAGCCAGCTTATCTTTTTGCTTAAATTTACTTATTCCAGAGGAGATTTTACAGCTGTTAATAAAATTATTTTCTACAGGGTTCAGTTCTTTGTTTTTGTTCAATACTATTTGATCCTCCACCATGGTCTCCAAATTACTTACCAGTTGATCATCTTTGGGGTTTTCTATTACAACAATTAATTTAGACATTATTGCTTCTACATCTGCTGTCAATTTGTTTATGGCTCTTACTTTATCCTGTTTATATTGTTCAATATAATGCTCAACTTCTATTGGTGGGGAAATATTTAAAAAAAGTTCTCCTCCGCGCTTTGCTGGTTTTGTATAATTTATCCCCACAGGTACTATGCAAAGATCCATTTTAAAATCCGCAACTTCCATTGATCCAAATGCAATCCTTGCCAGACCTTTTCTTAATTTCCTTAATCTTCTTTCCTGAACACAAATACCTTCAGGAAAAATAAGAATAGCGTCTTTTTTATTTAGGAGTGAATGACATTTTTCAAAAATTTCTGTATTCTTATGAAGTTGGTCCGCTCCATCTTGTATTCGGTAAATAGGCATTATTCGAAAATACTCCATTATTTTTCTCTTAAATGCCTTGTCAAAAACATCTGAACGTGCCAGTGAATAAGTTCTGCGCGGAAAGAATAGAGTAAGTACAATGGCATCCATAAAAGCATTTGGATGATTGGACGTAAATAAAACAGGTCTGTTTAAAGGAATATTCTCCAACCCTTTTACCTGAATTCTACGGTAATAAATACCGGCAGCAACACGAACAATTATTTTTAAAAACCTATAGAACATTAATTAAACCTTAAAAAGAGAGCAAATTTATTGATTTTATTAGTATAAGAGAAGTCTTTATTTTTATTAAGTTCATTTTTAATAATTTAGATGCTATTTTTTCCAGAAGACTTGTTATAAGAAGAGAAAACTCTATTTTTATCCCTTTGTTATACTTAGTTAAATGCAAAACAGATTTATTGTCATACTATTCTTTTTTTTCTTATCGAATAATCTTCTTGCGAGCCATTTAGATTCTCTTTTGAATCAGTTAAATAAAGCTAAGGATACAACCCGTATTAATTTGCTTTGTGAAATTGCTACATCAATTTATACTGAAAATCCAGATTCAGCAATAATCTACTCAAAAGAAGCTTTCTTATTATCAGAAAAAAATAATTACACCAAAGGAATTGCTCAGTCTTATTTAATAAATGGGCGAATATTATTTGTGAAAAGTGATTACCATCTTGCCCTTAATGAATTTTTAAAAGCGCTACGATATTATAAATTAATTGAAAATGATAAAGGAATTGTAGATACTTATTTGAATATAGCCAATATTTATAATCATCAGGAAAAATATGCTAAAAGTGTAAAAATAAATTTGATAAGTTTAAAATACCTTGAAAAATCAAATGATAAAGAAGGAATTTGTTATGCTTACCTTAGTATAGGAGGAAATTTATTGAAAAACAATCAATTTAAAAGTGCTAAAAAATTCTTTATTTATGCTATAGAATTATCCTCTGAAATTCATGACACGTTAAAGCTGGTTCAATCCTATAATAACCTGGGCAATATCTACCTGGAGGAGGAGCTTTTTGAAAAATCGCTTTATTTTTATAATAAAGCCCTGGAAATAAATCAAAAGGTAAACAATAAACGAAGCCAGGCTTTTAATTATGGTAACATCGCTAATGTATACAACTATCAGAAAAATTTTTCTGATGCTTTAAAATATTATTTAATATCAAAACAAATATTTGAGGAAATAGGGGAGAAGACTTTTATTACTTTTTCTTATTATAATATTGGCAACCTGCTATTTAATCAAAAAAAACACAACGAAGCTAAAACCTATTTTTATACAAGTATTGAAAAGGCAAATGAAATTGGAAACAGAAATATTAATTTAATGGCAAATAAAAAATTGGCTGAACTTTATGCACATCAGCATGATTATTTATCTGCTTATAAATACTGGTTAAATCATGATTCTATTAAAGAAATGATTATAAAAGAAGATAATTTGCAAAAAATTTCAGAGCTGGAAAAAAGATATGAAACTGAAAAAAAGCAAAAAGAAATAAATCAACTCCACTTAATAAATGTGAATCATAAATTAGAGGAGGAAAAGAGCAAGTGGACCAATTTATCCTTATCTGTAAGTTTAATTGTTTTGATTACTGGAGGTGGAATTTTAATTAAAAGAAATAAAGAAAAAAAGAATATAAACAGAAACCTTGAATTAGCGGTAAAAGAGAGAACCATGCAACTTGAAGCACAAAATTCAGAAAAGGAATTGATGCTTAAGGAAATACACCACAGGGTAAAAAATAATTTGCAATTGATTTCAAGTTTATTAAAACTTCAATTACATTATTATCCTAATATGTCTGCAGAACATGTTGTAGATCAATTTAGTAATAAAATAAAATGCATGGCTATGATTCATGATAAGTTATATGCAGCAACTGATTTTAATAATTTAAAAGTTAAAGATTATTTTTCTGATTTATGTAACTTAATAAAATCAATGTCTGATTCCCCAAAAACTGAAATACTGTTTAACTTTGAAAATCATGAACTTCCCTTAGACAGAATGATTCCATGTGGATTGATATTAAATGAACTTGTTTCAAATTCCTTAAAACATGGATATAATCTTAAATCGAAAGGATTGATACAAGTAAATTTTTATAAACAAGAAACTAGTTATAATTTATCTGTAGTGGATAATGGAAAAGGATTTAGGAATGATATTGACTTTGAAAATTTAAGTTCCCTCGGTTTATCCATTGTCCATGACCTTGTTGAGCAATTAAACGGGAACATTAGTTTTCAAAAAGAAAAGGATAATGAAACCATTGTTCTAATAAATTTTCCTGGTCAAGTTTGAAAAAAGCTTAAGGCTGTTTTAGTAGCCCAGGCAAAAAAGAGAGGATTGATTACAACTTATTATTCATACTTTTTAACCTAAGAGCAGTAATTACTTTTTTAGTAGAAAGTGGAAAATCTCCCTTCATCATCCAATCATAGTAGGAAGGCTCTAACTTAAAAATTTCCTCTACAGGTTTGTCTTTGTGCTTGCCAAAATTAAATACTTCTTTTCCATGGGTATTAAATATAATTCTACCTGCAAGATCTGCATTGTTGCCTCTTGCTGAAAACTCATGAAGAAAATTTACATCATTTTGCAATTGGTCATACTTCTCTAACTGCGCATTCAATACATCATAAGTGGCAATGATGTCCGCTTCAGCCTGATGGGCATTGGTAAGTTCCTGCTGACAATAAAACTTAAGTGCTCCGGCAAGAGTCCTTGGTTCTAAAATATGGAATATGGTTTGTACATCAACAAGCTTTCTTCCTTTTATTTCAAAATCAATTCCTGCTCTTAAAAATTCTTCAACCAATAGAGGTACATCAAATTTATTAGAATTATACCCGGCAAGGTCACAATTGTCTAAAAAATCTGATAGTTTATTTCCTATTTCTTTAAAAGTGGGTTTGCCAATAAGGTCTTTATTAAATATGCCATGAATAGCTGAAGCACCTTCAGGGATAGGTATTGTTGGATTTATTCTTTGTGTTAGAGTTTCTTTTTCTCCCCCAGGGTGTACCTTAAGAATTGCTATTTCAACAATCCTGTCATTTCCTACATTTATTCCTGTTGTTTCAAGATCAAAAAATGCAAGTGGGCGAGTTAAATTAAGTTTCATTCAGTTTTATTTATGTTTATTTTTAAATTGAATTCTCATTTCTAAATTTAGTGAAAAATCATTTAAACTTATAGTTGCTTGGCTTCATTATTATAAACTTATCTATTTCTGGTTGCCATCCGTCTTTATCAAATACAAATATTTTTTCTTTATAATCATCAAATCCTTCTGCTTCAATTATTAGTTCATATTTTCCTGCAGGAACAATAATAGTGGCAGAACCATTGTTGGGATTTACCATATATACATTAGGTTCATCATCAGGAGCATTAAGATTGAATAATGTTATTAACGGTGATACAACTGGCTGAAGTGTATCAAACGAGGATATTATTCCCTTAATAACTGTTTGTTGTGATTCTACTTCATTAAAAGTTACCCTGTAAATATCTAAATCTCCCATACCGCCTTTTCTGTAAGCAGATGTATAACCATGTTTTCCATTTTCGGTAAAAGTGATCATGTGATTATCCTCAGGAGTGTTTATTGGATATCCTGCATTCTTTGGTTTTGACCAGGTATTTGATTCCTCATCCCATTCAGAATGAAATATATCATAACCACCAATACCCATATGTCCTTCAGATGCAAAATAAAGCGTTTTGCCATCAGAAAGAATATTAGGGAAATCTTCATTGTAAGAAGAGTTAACATTTTCTCCAAGGTTCTGTGGAAGGGCCCATTCACCGTTAGGAAGTTTTTTAGTCATATAAATGTCTCTTCCTCCGAATCCTCCTGGTTTATCACTTGCGAAAAATAAAATATTCCCATCGTAAGAAATAGTTCCAGAAGTTTCCAATGATTTTGAATTTACTGATTCTCCCAATTTTACAGGCTTTGTATATTTTCCAGAGGACTTTTTTTCTGAAAGATAGATATCTCCAAATTCCTTAATATTATCAACATAAACAAAAAGTTGATTCCCATCTCCGGAAATACCTACCACCTGTTCATCATAGCTGGAATTTACTGAAGAGCCAATACTTTTGGCTTTTTCAAATTTACCATTTAGCGCATAAGATATATAAATGTCAGAGGAGTAAAAGCCATCAAATTCCATAACGGCAGGGGTTCCTTTTCTACGAGTAGTAAATATGAGGTTAGTTTCATCTGGGGCAATAAAAGGATAATAATCAGGATATTCTGTGTTTATTTCTGGTCCAAGGTTTTCAAAATTAACATCAACAGGGAATTTTATTAATTCTTTACCATTATAACAGGTTTCTATCTGTCTGTCTGCCTTTTTTATTTCATTATCTTTTCCTGATAAAAGAACTTTATACTTTTCATAATATTTAATGGCTTCATCAAAACGATAATCGAATTGATAAGCTAGTCCCAGGTCATAAAATGCTTCATTATCAACTTTTTCAATTTTTACTGCTTTTTCAAGATAGGGGATAGCTTTGGGTTTATCAATATTTGTTTTAAGATAACAAATTCCTGCTTTATGTAAATAATCAGAATTGCCTGGAACTTCTTTGATAAGCTTGTCATAAACATGAATAGCAGCGCTGTAATTTCGATTCTTTAAATGTTCCTTTGCTTCTCTTTCATCAGTCTGTGCGGATAAAATATGGGGCAAAAGCAGTATTGCGAAAAATATAAAACTTACTGAAAATTTCAATGGCATCAAGGTTAATTCAATATTTTATCCACTAAAGTACAAAATTTGCCTTTACAGACATTGCGAATTCAATGAAATATATCAACAAACTGATTTAATAAAAAAAACAGAATTTATTTTAATCAGTAATTATCAGCAAATGAGAGACAATGGGAATTTAACCTTAATTTAGAAAAAGGGAAGAATTTTACTTTTCTATTTCTTTTGCTGCTTGTAAGGATATTTTTTTGTCATTAGCAAAGGCAATAATAAATGCTTCTTTTACTCCCTTTTCAACAAGCTCTTTTTTTAATTTTTCAGCATTTTCAATATTCACAAAGGAACCCACCGTTAATAGCATTAGCTCTCCATGCTGTTTTTCTTCAATGCCTTCAATTTCTATCATGCTTTTTGCTGCCTCTGCTGTTATTACAGTTGAATATGCACCTACTTGTACTTTATACTCAACTTTACCATTAGCTTTTGGATTTTTCTCATGAACAACTTCTGCTGAAAATTTCTTTTCTTTATTTACATCTACAATAAATGCATCCTTGTATCCTGCTTCTATAACTGCTTTTTTAAGAGTTTCAGCTTGGCTTCTAATATTAAAGTTTCCAATTACATATCTTACCATTCCATCATTATCTATAAAGCTGTGTACATTTTTTAAATTAGGGAAATCGTTGGAAGGTAAGGACTTTTGATAAGCCCCAATCTGCACACCAAATAAAGAAGATTTAGTGGTGTATTTTACTTCTTTGGTAATAATTTCATCCCTGCTATCAATTTTAATTGTTTCCACCGTGGCAGTATTTACAACATCTCCTGGTTTGTTAATAGTTTGAGTTTGAGCTTTGGTATAATCAAGAATCTTAAATTCTACACGTCTGTTTTGCTGCATCCCTTCTAAATTTGGCTTTCCATCAGGCAAGTTGTTGGGAGCAATAGGATAATCTTTTCCATATCCTTTGGAAATAATCCTGTTTGAACTTATGCCTTTATTTGAAAGATGGTTAACAACGGCCTGCGCTCTGTCTTTGGATAACTTCATATTAACATCCGCATTACCTTTGCTATCAGTATGTCCTCCGACTTCAATTTTCATTTCAGGCCTTTCTGAAAGTAATTTATACAATTTTTCCAGTTCAACATTTGATTCTTGTCGAAGAACCGATTTATTGTGATCAAAGAATATATTATTAAGAACAATTTTAGTTCCTGTTTCAATTTTTTCCAGGATAATATTCTTCTTTATTTCTGTGTACTCTGGTTTAACAGGAATATTTATGTTCTCTGAATGAAATAAATAATCTTCGGCTTCAAAAGAAACATTATAATTTTCTCCTAATTGCAATACAAAATAATAAGTTAAGGAATCAATTGTTTTGTATGTTCCTACCTCTTCTCCTGTTTTATTATCGATTACCACTATTTCTGTTCCGTTAATAAACTCACCTTGTTTGTTTTTAATAGTTCCTGAGAGAGAGACAGTTCCTTTGGATTTGCTTTCAAAATTAATAGGGTGCAGAAATAATTCTTTTTCAATTTCCTGATATCCAGTTCCTGCCTCAATTTCTACGGTTGAAAGAATAGGTATAAATCCTTCTGCCTCATAACTAATGCTGTAAGTTTTACCATTAGGGCCAGGAGATAAAGCAAGAGTGTAAACATTTGTCCTTGTGTTTGGTCTTGATTCATTAACAACTATTCCTGTTTCAATATCTGTTACAAAAATAAGTGCTCCCGGAGGTAATTTCTCGCCCCCATCAATAGTTATTTTTCCTCTTAATACTGTAATTGCTTCAACCTCTATATCATCAATAGTAACCATGAAAATATCCTTTTCACCTTTGCATTTATCACGAATAGAGGAAAAGTATCCTCTCTTACCATCACCAGAGGTAACAAAATAAATATCATCATCTGTAGTGTTTATTGGATAACCCATGTTCTCAGGACTGGTCCATTTGCCTTCTTCTTGTATTTCAGAATAAAAAATGTCAAAGCCTCCCATTGTCTTGTGGCCATCAGAACTAAAGAAAATAGTTTTTCCGTTTGGATGAATAAAAGGGGCGTCTTCATTGTATTTTGTGTTTATTTCAGGGCCTAGGTTCTGTGCTTTTGCCCATTGCCCATTTGGCAATCTTTTGCACATCCATATATCTCTACCTCCAAACCCTCCTGGTCTGTCACTGGCAAAATAAATTACTTTCTGGTCAGAAGTAATTACTGCGTGTGTTTCCCAATGCTCAGAATTCACATCGAATTTCAATTTTTCAGGAACACTCCAATCTTCTCCGTAATTTTCACTCATCCATATACTTCCGCCTTCATCGCTTTTGTATATAAATAACTTTAGTCCATCTGCAGATAATCCTATACTTGCTTCATGATCCAGAGTATTAATGTTTATTCCAATTGATTTTGCCTCTGACCATACACCATTGTTATCCTTATATGATATGTAAATATCCTCGTTATGAACTGATTCTGCCATGCTACCAGAAGTTCCTGGTCTTCTGGAAGTGAAAATCAAGGTTGATTCATCCAGGGATACAACAGGGCTGTATTCTGGAAAAGGAGTATTAATAGAATCATTCAAACAGTCAATTTTATAATCTTTTTTATTGGCAACAAATTCCTTTGCATTTAGACTTATAACTATTGCCCGGTCTGCATCGGCTGTCATGTAATGTTTTTTGCTAATTAAACTCTTGAATTTATCAAAGGTTTCTATTGACTGATCTAGTTTGTAATTCAAATGATAAGCCAATCCAAGGTAATAGTAGGCATTAACCGGAGCTTTTTTTTCAAAGGGGTTTAAATCATCATAATTAGGGGATACATTGATCACAGCTTTTTCAAGATAACCTGCAGCTTCATTCTTGCGTATATTTGATTTGAGTAAACAAAACCCAACTTTAAAGTTTATGTTTGGGTTTGTTGAATCCATTTTGTGCAATTCTAAAAAGATAGGAAGAGCTAATTTATAGTTTTCATATTCAATATGGTACTGAGCTTCAATGAACTTTTCTTTAAATAAGCTTTTGTCAAAATCCTGTGAAAATGCAGCATTTGCAAAAGTTAGAAATAGAATATTATAAACTAAGAACTTTTTCATTTTATAATGATTTGTTGAAATATTGTATCTATGTAAAACGTATAATAGTCATAATGCTTCTTTTTTATCAGCATTTTTATTTTTTACTTCTCAAAACTGATAACCTTTAGCTCTACTCGTCTGTTTAATTGCATTGCTTCTGGGTTGTCTGAGCCATCTGCATTTTTATTATTAGCTACAGGGCTTGAACTTCCATATCCTTTGGCAATTAACCTTGATTTATCCATTCCTTTTTCAGTAATGTAATCAACCACTGATTGTGCTCTATCCTGAGATAGTTTAATATTCATTTCATTCGAACCTATATGGTCAGTATGACCTGATATTTCAACCTTAAGACCAGGATTTTTTTCTAAAAGAGTATAAAGTTTTTCAAGTTCTACTTTGGAAATATTACGCAGAGTTGATTTGGCAAAATCGTAAAAAATATTATTTAGAACTACTTTTTGTCCAATTTCTATAGGCTGAAGATTTATTGATTTATTGACTTCATAATAATTAGCCTCCAAAGGAATATCTATATTTTCAGATTTTAATAAATATCCATCTGCTTCATAAGAAATATTGTAGTTGGCACCAGGAGGTAAAATAAACAGATAATTTCCTGTTTTTGAGTTAGGGGTGTAAATACCAACTATTTCTTCTGTTTCATTATCTGTAACAATAATTTCAACCGAAGGAACATTGCCATAAGGGTCGCGAACTGTACCCTTTATAAGGGCAAGAGGTGTTTCTTTGTGTTCTATAAAATTTAACTGATATAAATCTTTTTCACCATAACCACCTTCTTTTGAGGAAGAATAATAAGCCCTTTTTCCATCAGCGGAAAGCACATAATAAATATCATCATCTGTAGTATTTACAGGATAGCCCAGGTTTAATGGCTTTTGAAATTTCCCATCTTCACCCGTAGTACTAAAAAACACATCAAATCCTCCCATAGTGGAATGCCCTTTAGAACTAAAAAACAAGGTTTTTCCATCAGGATGTATAAAAGGTCCGTCTTCATCATAAGGCGTATTTATTTCCGATCCCATATTCAAGGGCAATCCCCATTCTCCATTTGGAAGTTTTTTGGATCGGTAAATATCTCTTCCACCGTATCCGCCTTTTCTGTCGCTGGTAAAATATAAGCTCTTTCCATCTGCAGATATACTTGCATGAGGTTCCCAGGCCTTACTATTAATGTTCTCAGTTAGTTTAACTGGTACATCCCACACATCTCCGTTTAATTTACTGATAAAAATTCCCTCATTCTTATAAAGCAGAAGAGACTGACCATCAACAGAAAGCCCGATGCTGGCTTCATGACCTGCCGAATTAATATTGGGACTTATGCTTAATGGTTCGCTCCATTCCCCATCCACTTTATTTGAAATAAAGATATTTTCATAAAATTTATCATCCTCAGTTTTTATTGCACCCTCGGAAGTTGGCCTTCTGGAGGTGAAAATAAGTACAGATTCATCTGCAGAAAGTACAGGAGAATACTCAGGATATTTTGAGTTGATCTTCTGCCCAAGATTCTTTATTTCTATCTGTATGGGAGTTTGAACATAAATTTTACCATTGTTGCACATCTTGATATAATTGTCAATCTCTTTATTTAATTCAACATCCGTTGTGCCAATATGGGTTTTAAAATGATTAAATGTACTTATGGATTGGTCAAAATCATAATTTAAATGATAGACCTGAGCCAAATAAAACAACGAGATATAAGGGGCATTTTTCTCTGTGGCTTTTTTCTCATTGTATTTTTCAGATAGATTAGTTACAGCTTTTTCAAAATAAGGAATAGCTTTTAATTTTTCATTTATGGAGTTATAATAACAAACCCCAATTTTGAAACTGATATTAGAATTATCTGGATCAAGTGAATCTAGTTTTAAAAACAATTCAACTGCTTTTGAATACATTTGATTGTTTAAATGTGTGTTGGCTTTCTCAAAACTCTTTTTAAAACTATCTGCAGTACTTTCTACTGCAAAAATTGGTGTTATATAGATTAGAAAAACTAAAACAGCGGAAAGTGAAATTTTACTTTTTGATGTCATTCTAGGTTGAAATTTAGATTGTTATTTATTAAATAAATTTTAAACTGTTCTTTTCCGGCATAAACTTTTGGAACCGTTATGCCTTCGTTATCAGTAAGGCCGGTGAATGAAAAATAACCTACGGGATTTTTTATATAAACATCATCATTTGTTGTAAATTGAATGTTTTTATTTATTTGATCAAGTTTTAAAGCACAAGATAAACTTTTAGTTTTTAATTCTTTGCCTGTTTCATCAAAATAAATGTAAGAAACATAATTAATTCCCTGTCTTACTAATAAGGGTCTATTGTAATTTATCTGCATTCCCAGTTTTTGGGAAGTAATTGCAGGCAAATTAGCATTCTCTTCTAAAACAATAGTATTGATTGCAATTTTCCAGATATGCCCATGAACTGAATCTGAAGGTGATATTAAAATTCCATTTAATGAAAGGTAAGGTGAGGCTTGATGATTGTTAAAATGATCAAAAGATTTTTGAATTTCTATATGGCTTTTAATTCCAAAATAATTAGTGTCAAGTGAAAATTTTTCTGCACGTCCTCGGATTCCAAAATTCACTTCCTGGATTACCGTGTCATTTGTGTTATGAAGCAGATAATTGCTAAAAATGGAGTTGCCCAAAAATGTTGTAGTATATTTCAGTTCTTTTTTATTGTAATTAACAGAAATTGGAGCATTTAACCTTCCTCCAACTTCAAATCCCAGAAAATAATTCTGGGTAATCAGATTATAATTGAATCTAAGGTTTAAAATATCTGATTCAAGGTCTTCAATAAAAATACTGCTGTTGTTTTTAGTGAAATTGTTCTTGGAGAAACTAAAAGGAATTTCCTCCCTTGAAG
>JALYPI010000227.1 GCA_030856445.1 Bacteroidota bacterium | reverse complement strand
ATGTAGTAAGGTATCGGCATTTGGAATTTGAAAATGCAAATGAAAACGATCAATTCAAAGTGAGGTTTGTAAATCGCAATCCTGTTGATGATAATTTGGATGTTTTTGGTACAAATATAAGCAGTATAAATTCTTTGTTTTATCATCATATTAATTCTTCCAGTTCAGCTGGTTCGCTTATAATTCGTTGTTTTTATAATCAATCTACTGATGGAGATTTTCAAAGTGTTTGCCATTGGGAAGAAAATGTGCCAATGGGAAGCTTCACAACTCCCTTTTGGAGAAAAACTCATACTAATGACAAATATTTAAATTCTTTTCCTGACTTAAGCTTTGTAGAAGTTACCGGGCATAATAATTTTAATGGAGAACCATTTGTTTTGGGAGAAGCAGGGTTTTATGTTAATACAAGCGGATCCAATTCTGTAAGTTCTGGAACTAATCCAGGTGGAACTAATTCAGGAGGAGGAACAAATCCAGGAGGAACGAATCCAAGTCCGGGAGGTAATGAACCAGGTGGGAATGGAGGAGCTTCTTGGCCGAGTGGTAATACTTTTGGAAATCCTGGTGTTGTTATTACCATAAATTCAACTGGAGGAAATTCATCTGGAGGAGGTATTGGAAATCCTGCCGGTACTGGATCCGGAGCCGTATCCTATTCGCCCTTTCCTGCTCCAGGAGATTACGAAATTGAGATTACTTCAGGAGAGTGTACAGAATCTGGAATTATTACTTTCACTGTTACTCCTACTGGTAATATTACAGATGTAAATTTTTTAGATGAAAATTCTACAGTTTCCAATCCGTTGTCTCCAGATTTGTTTTATATTGATCCTGTAAATACAGGTATTGTTTTATATAGTGCTCCTCCTGTAAGCTATTGTTTAAATACAATATTAGTTCAAATTGGCACCAATGGTATTTCTCTTACTACTAATGAGAATATAATTATTGATGATATTCCTGCAGGTGTAGTTTTAAACAGCATTACCTTTTACAAAGGAAGTTCAACTACTCAGTCTGGAGCTTATAGCGGTTTTTCATCAAATACATTAGAAACTGTCAATTGGAGTAGCATAAGTCCCTTTTTTCCTTCAGATGGAGCATATAGATTTGTTTTAGAAATTGATTTCGGAGGTAATACGGAATCAATAGAAGGATATTTTATCGTAAAATTATAATTAATCATGAGACACTCTTTAACTATATATGCTTTTCTTTTTCTAATGTTAGGATATATTGTATTTCTGCATTTTAAGTTTGAAGCCAAACCTACAGTAGGTATAGTGCAAATGAATGAATACGTGTATGAGTATCAAGGTATGAAAGAAGCAACCGAAGCTTATCTTAAAAAAATTAATTTATGGAACTCTCAATCTGATTCAATAAAAACGAAATTAAAGGAATTGTATCTGGAAATGCAGTTAGATTCTATTTCTAAAGATAAAATCAAGCTTCAACAAAACCATAAAAAATTCGAACACATGATGTATTCGTATGAAAAATTTCAGGAGCAAATGGAACATAATGCTAATGAAGATGATCAGAAAATGACAAAAGGAATCCTAAATCAATTAAAAGGATATATGAAAGAATATGCCACAAAGGAGGGTTATGATGTAATAATTTCTAACAGCGAAGTAGATAATGTTGGTTATGTAAATGAAGGAATGGACATTACTAAAGAACTATTAAAACATGCAAATTCAAAATATAATAATGAGAAATAGATTTCTATTTTATATTTTTTTGCTGATTCAAATTCCATTGTTGGATTCTTGCAAAAACCCTATGGCTTTTGATGAATATGTCAATTATTTGAAAGCAGGAGAAAATGGATTGAGTAGGTTGAAAACAGTAGATGGAATTATTATAAAGGTAATGTACTTGCCAATAGATTACCAGGTTTTTAACGAAATTAAATTATCAGAATCATTTGATGAGAAACAGGTGGATAGTTTACGACAAACTTATTCTTCGTCTTGTTCTTTTTTAATGACAATAGGCCCAGAGGACAAAGCGTCAGTTGATATTACTAAAATGAATGTAAGCAATTATGAACAATTCAGTGAAAAAATATTGGAAATGAGTTTTAACATGGGAACCATGGTAAAAATGAGGTCTGATGGGAAGGAATATATACCTGAAATTGCGCAACTTGAAAGGAATTTTGGGATAAGGAAATCAACAGATATTTTATTTGTATTTAATATTCCATTATCAAATTTATATGACCAAACTGATTATGAATTTGTGTTTTCAGATGAAGTATTTAATACTGGAATTAACAAATTTAAATTTCTCTCAAAAGACATTAAAAATATTCCCAAACTAAAGTTTATTTAAATATTATGAGCTTCGTATATTCAATTGAAAAAGCCAGAAAGAGCAAAATTTTTAAAGTTGGTGTAGTTTTTACTTTGATTAACTTATTATCTCAGATCTGTTCACCTACAATTGCTTTTGCACTTACTGCAGGACCATCGTCTCCTGAATTCTCCAGTTTTGAACCTGTAGTTACAACAGATATAGTTAACGAATTTACAGGAGACTGTACCTATAATATTCCTGTTTTAAATATTCCTGGACCTGATGGTGGAGATTATTCTTTGGGTTTATCTTACCATTCAGGAGTTTCGTCTGAGGAGGAGTCTTCCTGGGTTGGTCTAGGCTGGACTTTAAATCCAGGTGCTATAAATAGGCAAAAAAGAGGTTATGCTGATGATTTTAAAGATGTCGAGGTAAAAAAATATAATAAAATGAAGCCTAACTGGACTCAACTTTCCGCTTTTGATATAACATTGGAACTTTCAAGTAAAGATGAGCCGGAATCTGACGATGTAGGCAGCAGTAAGGCATTAAATAAATTTTTGAATTTATTTAATGGAGTCATTCCTTTTGGTCTTTCAAATCCAGATAATGACGACAATGTTTCTATTGGTTCGATTTCATTTTCAAAATCTGTTAGGTTTAATAATTATTCTGGTTTTTCGATTATTAAGGGATTTGGATTGGGAGCTTCTGGAATGGCAAGTTTGGACATGTCTCGATCAGGAGGCGAAACCACATTGGCTTATTCAATCAGTCCAGTTGGGATGTTCCAAAATATAAGGAAAGGCTATTTTCAAAGAATAAGCCATACAGCAAATGCAGCTTTTTCAAAAAATGCTAAAAAAATTGAAAACAGCAAAAGTAAATTGAAAGAAATGAAAAACAGGAAAGCATTAGAAGGTTTAGGCTTTTTCCATTCTTCCTATACCTCTGCAAATCATAACGAATCCGCTCTACCTTATTCAGTTTCCTATAATGTTGGTCGCTCTTTTAATTTCAGGGGATCTGTTGAAATTAACCCATATGGGCCTATTGGAGTTCAGGTAGGTATAAAAGGCAATTTGAATACCCAGATTAACATACCTGAAGTTGCTGTTTCAGCCAATGGTTTTATGTATAACCCCAATTACCATGATTATAAAAATTTGGAAGATCTAAATTATTTTGAGCTAAATACAAATAAAATTGTTGAAGCTGATTTTCAGATTGAAAAAGAATCAACATTTAGTAAGCATGACAAAAATCTTGGAATTCCTTTTAACAATGCAGATGTTTTTAATGCAACCGGAAATGGGGTACTAGGTGGATTTCGCCTTCATCATCAGAAAATAGGACATTATTATCCAACATTTGTTAAAAATGAACAGAAAATTCGACAGTTGGGAGTAGAGCTAGGGATAGGAGGAACTATCCAGGTAGGATTTGATTTTGGTTTTGGCAAGCAAAAAACCACGGTGAAGGATTGGGATAGATACAATTATCCTGCTGGTACACAGCAGGATAATTTTGAATTTAATTCTGATTTTCCTTTTATGCAGTTTTTTAATGATAATGGAGGCGAAATAAAGTATTCTAGCAATAATTCCTATTTAAATGCAACTGTCGGTGGGACTGTTTTTGGAAGAAATCTTGATTTGTCAAATTTTGATCAAGGAGGTAATTTTCAAAATAATATAAGAAATAATAGAAGAGGAAAAAGTTCACAAATTGAATACGCTTATTTTAATGTAAATGGGGAATTACAAAATGCTTTTGGAAGTACTTTACCAACAAACCTAAATTTAAAACATCAAATTGGTCAGATTGGAATTACAAATCAGGAGGGGGAAAAAAGTATTTATGGATTTCCAGTATATTCACGCAAAGAAGCAGAACTAACAGTTGGGATTGTAAATGCGGGTACAAATGTAAATCGCAAAGATGACGGAATTAACAAATTTTTGGCTTTCCAGGAATTAGAAATTGATAATCCTTTGCTAAATAAAACAGTTGTGGGTCAAAGTATTCAAACTCCTTATGCTAACTCTTATCTTTTGACTCAAAAACTCTCCTTCAATTATGTTGATGTAAATGGAAATGGTTTACCAGACAAAGATGATTTTGGAAGTTGGACTAAATTTAATTACAAAAAAATGCATGGAGGAAGCAATGACTGGTACAGGTATAGAGCTCCGTATAATGGTATGTCATACAATAGGGGTAGATTGTTTGACTTAAATGACCAAACAGCCAGCATGTCATCAGGTGAAAAAGAAGTTTGTTATTTGGAATATATAGAAACTAAATCTCATATCGCCTTCTTTATTACTAATTCTTCAATAGGAAATGATTATAAAACCTACATAGAAACTTTGTCGGACAATACGTTAACGGCTGCGGAACTAAATCAGATTGCTATACTATTAAATGGAAGTGGTGTGGAAAGGCTTGATGGTCTTAGTGCTGCTGCAATTGACCCTTCAGGAAAAGACCCTGCGGCAAATGCTGCTGTAAAAGGAACCAAAAAGTTAGAAAAGCTGGAAAAAATAATATTGTTCTCTATTAATGACTTTAAACAACCCATTTCAACTACATACTTTGAATATAATTATTCTTTATGCCCTGGTATTCCTAATTCTTCTTCTTCCCCAACTTTACCAAGTGGAGAAAAAGGGAAACTAACTTTAAAAAAAATGTGGACAGAGGGTGGAGGAATCACCAAAAGTAAAATAGCACCATATCAGTTTGTTTATGATTATTATAAAAATTACCCTGAACATATATTGACAAAATATCCACAAATAAATTCAAGTGCTACCTTATTAGAAAATCCTACCTATAAAAATGAAATGTTAGATCCTTGGGGTTTTTTTAGGGAAAATGGTGAGCAGCTTTGCAAAAAAATGATTCCATGGGTTACACAGAAAAGTAGTTCGGCAATGTTTGATCCTGCTGCTTGGCAACTAAAAAGAATTATTCTACCCTCAGGAGGTGAAATCCATATTCAGTATGAACAAAAAGATTATACCCATGTTCAAAATAGAAAAGCCATGGCGATGGTAAGTCTGCAAAGTAACGGGATGCTAAACGGATATAAATCAGGAAGCGCCAGTGATGGTAATAAATATTATTTAAATCTTCCCGATATTTCAGTAACAAATTCCAGTGATATCATAAATTATCATGCGCAATTACATGACTATTTTATTAGAAAGCACAATAAACTTTATTTTAAAGCACTCTACGGTTTTACTAGCACGCCTACCAATTTTAATTCTGCCAGCAATCTTGATAATAGTGACTACATAACAGGTTATACCACGGTTAATGAAGTTGGTTTGGACCCAGATAACAGGATTTATTTGTCCTTAGGTGAATTAAATAAAAACGATAACCCTACAAAAGACAAAACTCTTCCAAGAAATATTTGTTTTGAAAAACTTCATGGAGCAGCTCATATTAATTTAGGAAAACAAACTACAAAATGGGAACCTACAGATGATGAAATAATAGATATGGCTTACGCAAACAATGGTCAGGACATTTATGCAAATGAAGGAGATGATGTATTAAAAAACATTTCAAACTCAAATGCTTTGCCTAATACTTTTACTTTATTTGGAAACTGGGTTAGTGGAAAAATAAAGAACGTTAGTAAGTCGAAAAGTTGTATGTCATTAAATGCTGAATTGTCGTTTTTTAAATTGCCTGTATTTCATGCCAAAAAAGGTGGGGGAATAAGAGTTAAGCGTTTGTTGTCATACAATCCAGGCGTTACAGGGGAATTAACGGATCAAGGGCATAATCAAGACGCAATGATATATGGCACTGAATATTTGTATGAAAATGTAGAAGGTAAAAGCAGTGGAGTTGCATTAAATGAACCTCCTGAAGCAAGAGAAGAGAGTCCTTTAGTTGATTTTCAAGAAAGAAAAAAGCAGAAAAGATTGAATAAATTATTGAATGGCAGAGACACAAAAATTTATGAGGGGCCAATAGGTGAAAGCTTGCTGCCTTCTGCCCAAGTGGTACACGAGCGAGTTGTTTCCAGGAACATTCATCAGGGAGCATCTTCTACAGGATATGTTGTTAATGTATTCCATACAGTTAAAACTTTTCCCTCAGTAATAGAAGACCATTCCGCTCTAGAAAAGGCTAATGATACATATAGAAAATTCAATCTAAATCTTCCTCTTGGCTTTTTTAACTTGGAATTGCATAAAAACTGGGTTACTCAAGGATATGTATTTACTTTAAATGATATGAATGGAAAACCCCATACAAGTTCAACATATGCAGGAAATTATAGCAAGGACAAATTCGCGGAAGAATCCTTTTCATCACAAACTACTTATGAGTATACAACAAAGGGAGAACCTGTAACTACTTTGGTTTATAACGGTAGCGATTTTGTAATGGAGGATTTGAACCTTGGAACAGAAGAGGACCTAACTATGTATATGTCAAATGTTGAGGACAAAACAAACGATTTTAGACTTGAATTGGATTTAAACATAACTTTAGCACTGGCTATAAATGGTGGTTTTGGCTTTGCTTACAAATACAGTGAAAGTCAGTTAAGCCAACATTCAACTTCAAAAGTTATAAGACGGAAATGTTTTTTATTGAAAACAACCACAATTGATAATAATAGTTTTGAACAAGTTACCGAAAATTTAGCATTTAATTCACAAAACGGAGAGCCAGTTTTAACAAGGACATATGGGGGATATATTGGAAATACAAAAAAGATTCATACTTCTGAACCGACTACAGGTCTTCACGAAGGGTATTATAATCAGCTTGTTATACCAGCTTCTTGGATGTATCCGAGGATGGGTCAAAAAGAGGCGAATGTTTTAAATAGCAATCAACTTGCCGCTTCTGCTGGGAATGTCGTTTTTTACGGTCCAGCTCCTATTCCTTCTACTATTAATGCTGGTTTTAATAATGTTATCTCTGCTTCAGCAACTGTTTATAAAAATGACTGGTTTGTTTCAAGTAATCCAAACACTTCCATTTTAAATGAAAATTATGGAATTGATAACCTTACTGTTGCTCTTCAAGACAAATTAAATTCACATTATTATCCTTATAAAACCTATGTGTATAAATCAGATGTTGGAGATGCTAATGCTTCAGGTTACAAAATTTATAATGGAGGATTATTTGACAACTTTAGCATTTTTGATTATACAATTGCTTTAATCCCTTCTGCATGGTATTCTGTTAGTGAAGTACTAACATATTCTCCTTATGGACAGCCCTTGGAGGAGATAGACAATCTTGGAATCTATAGTTCGGTGAAGTTTGGTTATAATAACTCTTTACCTGTTTTGGTAGCAAAAAATGCTAAAAATGGCAGTGTCAATTTTATTGATTTTGAATATCCATTGTCTTTTGTCCCAGATGGGAATGTTAAAAAAGGAGATTCGCATTCTGGAAATAACTCATTAAATTTAAATATGGATCCTAGTCAAAAGATATTAGAGAAAATAAACTATACATCCCAAATGGCATCAAAAGGTATATCACTTAAACTATGGTTAAAGAGCCAATTGTCAAATGATATCAACAGTCCAAAATATGGCTTGTCAAATAGTAATCCTCAGTTAAAAGCTATAATCAATAATCAGGTTTTTTCTTTCGATAAAATAGCACAAACAGGTGAATGGTCTTTATATGAAGCAAAAATTACTTCTTTGTCTAGTGTGAGTACAAATGCAAATTTTGATGTTTCACTATCATATTCATTTGAACCAGGTGGTGAATCAGTTTTGATAGATGATGTTCGCATTCAACCCATTGATGCTTCAATCGCAAGTTTTGTATACAGAAAGGATTTTAGGGTGACAGCTAAATTTGACGATCAGCATTTTGCTACTTTTTACGAGTACAACCAGGAGGGTAAATTGATAAGAATAAGTATTGAGACTGAAAAAGGAAGAAAAACAATTCAGGAACAACAATTTAATACCCCTCTAGTAAACAGGTGATTATGATCAGGATTAATTTATTTATAGTTTTTTTATTAATGTCGCCAATTTTTTGTTCTGCCCAGGAAAAAAATGGACAAGATTGTTTAAATCTTATAATGCAATTGGAGAATCAGATAAATACTAAAAAAGATAAAGAACAAAACAAGGCAACTTTTATTCATTACAGTACGAGGGTTCAGGATTGGGATAATGTTTTTGTGTCTTCTGAAGTTAAAATTATACAACATAACAAAAAAGTTCATTTTTTCTCTGATAAAGCAAATGTCTTTCAGGATGGTAAGGATGTGCTGCTTGTTTTGCATGACCAAAGAATTGTAATATGGAACAGTACCCCTGAAAGTATTAATGAAAGTGTAAAGGATGATTTTTTATTATTAAAAGAAGCATTTTTTCAAAGTTGTGAAATTATTCACTGCAAAACTAATAAGGACAATGAACAAGAAAGAACTTTAATATTAAAAGCACCTGAAGCTGATGGCTTGATTTCTATTGAAAAACTCACGTATGTATTTAATGAAAAGGAGCAGAAGATTCTTAAAGTGATTGTAGAATACAATAAAGAATATAAAGTAAGAAAAATGAATATAACATATCACCAAATGAATCTTGAGTATTCCTACAATTTCAATAAAACCGCTTGGAAAAACGTGCTTGACAACAATTACAGGCCCACAGGAAAATACACAGGTTATAATTTAATTGATAATCGTGAGAAATAAAAATATACAAGATGAAAAATAGTAATTTAAATTTTAATATAAGCTCACCATTTGTTTTTTTGTTCATGAAAGCAATTGTAGTTCTTAGTACACTTATTCCCGTGCAAAGTTATAGCCAGAATTATAATTTGCCCTACAATAATTTAAGTGTTTTTCATGATCAAATTCCTCCAATTTCGAGTTTATATGACCTTAACACCGCAACATCAACAAATCTTTCCATAGATATTGTTAGAAATTTTTCCTCCTTAAAACATAAAACAGTTGAATCCAAACTCTTTATTATGCTCGATCTTGGTGAGGACTATTATGAAAGTAGTAATACTGATTTTTCAATTACTCTTGATTACACTGTCCAGCTTTTAGACCAAGCTTCAATAATTGTTGGAAATTTACCTGGTAGCATTACACTTAATCGTTTACAGCCGCGAAAATTGGATTTATTGGATATTACCAATCATATTGAAAACACGGGGGCAGTAGCGGCAAAGCTAGTAATAAATGTAAGTGGACCCTTTGATGGAAACACTGATCCTTTATTAACTCCCTTAATATTAAAAAACTACATTGAACAGGAAATTCGTCTTCAGTTCAGTACAGAACATTATTATGGAATTGATGTAAGAAATTTGAATAGTAATCTTATAGTAAGCCCACTTAATATAGTTGGTCTTAATAATGGTATTAATAGCCGATATGTAAATTTTGCATGGAACCTTCCCACCAATGTAGATGAATTTCCTAATTATGAATTGCAGATTTTAAAGCTCTATAATACTGATGAGGCAAGAATGAATAATGGAAATGAAATTCAAACTACAGTAAATTGGTCAGGTGCTCTGCGGATTGAAACCCAATCTCCAGACCTTAATATTAATATGGCCATTGCAGAGGGAACTGGTTTTTATATTTGGAGGGTTAGGCCAATAGGTAATTACTTTGCCGGAGGAATTGGAAATAGTGAGAATTATGGAAAATGGAGTATAGCTCCACACAATGGTGATGTCCTGTCCTTAGATAAGTTAGCTCTTAACCATTATTCATTTTATCTGTTTGATTCTGACCAAGATATCAACTGGATATATAATAGAACATTTACAGATGGTGATAAAAATAAAGGTGTTAAAATGGGAGAATCTATAACTTATTCCGATGCTTTATTAAATCCTAGCCAACAGCAAGTATATAATTCAGAGGAAGAAACTGTTTTGACAAATCAAACCCTTACAGATTATTCTGGAAGACAGGCTTTTTCCACACTTCCTGCACCAGAACAAGGAAAGCTCCAAGGTTATAAGTCTGGTTTTTTAAGACCAGATGGACAACCATGGAATTTATATACAGCTTTTCATTTTGATGAAAATAGTAAATTGAACAACCCTTCAGAAGTATACAGTTCAGGAACAAGTTCCTTTAGTTATTATTCTGATAATAACTTGAACTTGAATGTTCCTGATGC
Organism: Bacteroidota bacterium; assembly: GCA_030856445.1. Classification (GTDB taxonomy): domain Bacteria; phylum Bacteroidota; class Bacteroidia; order JACCXN01; family JACCXN01; genus JACCXN01. The sequence goes on along the minus strand of JALYPI010000227.1, from coordinate 4,118 downwards.
TCAAAATTATCCTTTTACAAGAACCTTATTTAAAACCGATGGTACCAGTAGGCTTTCCGAGCAGTCTGGAGTTGGAAGCGTTCACGCACTTGGAGAACAGATAGACGGAAAAGGAAGAACTACAAGATACAGGTATTCTATTGCATCTGATGATGAATTAATAAGATTATTCGGAGAAGAAGCACCATTATCTCAATCTGTTTTAAAAACTTTTATAACTGATCCAAATAATGTTATTTCTGTAACTTACACTTCCAAAGAAGGTAATGTAATTGCAACTGGATTGCAATCTGAATCAACAGATAATCTAGACTTCCTCTCGAATGCAGCACTTGGTTTTACAATTAATAATTCTACCGATCAAAACGAGTTATCTGAAAATCGATTTATTAGTTCACGAAAGTTTGCACTTTCTGCCCTTACAAATGTTACATTAATGTATGAACTTGATGGGAATATCACTTCTCCTGCTTGCCTTGGAGGTGATGAGTGTGATTATTCCGTGGTGTTTTTTCTGAATGACCTTTCCAGTGGAGAAAAATTTGTTACTGATCCTTTAATTGGTCTAACTACAGGAAGCGCGACAAATTTGGGCTCTATTGTCTGGCAAAATATAGATAACACATCTTCTGCATTACCTCCTATTTCTACAGGAAATATCTTGCCCCTTCCTGCAGGAGAATATATAATAACCAAAGTCGTTTTTTCAGCCCTTGATGATGATTTTATCTTTACCGCAGTTGATGATTATGAAAAAAACCTAGGAGCTATCATTGATGCAATTGCTGAAGAAATGGAAAAGATTGAAAACGAGGATGATTACATTATTTTTGAAAACTTCATGAATAATCTTGAGACTGCACTCGCTATAAGCAACACAGACTTTTTAATTGCTCTTGGTATTAATCCTTCTATATATAGTGTTCCTGATAACTTTACACTTGCATATTCAAGCGACCCTTTAAGTAATGACCCTGCATCTCTTTCTATTGGTACCCTTTGCTGTGGTAATTCAACTCTGTTAATTGACAAACCGCCTATTTGCATTCCCTGTGAATTAATCGATGATATAAAAGAATCCTCATCCTCCACCAAATTCAATGATGCTTACATTGTAGTTAATGAATACTTTATTGATTATTTGAAAGACCATCTTTTAGATCAAAATATACCACATTCAGAAATCGAACAGTTTGCTCCTGGTTTTACCTATGAAGGTTTGGGATATATGATTACTAATATGATGCTTTCAAAATATTTCACAGGAAATTCACTATTTAATAATACTGATAATAAATGGTATAAAGCAGTGGAGAATGAGAACGGAGAATTGGTGTTTGCCGATGTTGATGTTTCGGGCAATTTAATTCCCACAGATCCTACTGGAACATCCTCTTGCGGCACTCCTGCTGGTAATCCATGCGGCACCCCTACTATTGAAGCCGATTTAAACAATTCATATAATTATACATGCAAGGAGTTGTATAATTGTTGGCAACAGGCAGTAATCATGTTAAACCAATTTGGATTTGAAGAAGATGTAAATATAATGGATAACTTTAACTTAAAAAGAGAAGAAACATCTGGTTCGGGTTCCGGGGCAGCAGAGGGTGAATATGATGATAAAGAAAACAGAGATAAAGAAAAGTTTGGAGATGCTGTTATTAATTTTATTATTTCTTTAAAAATGAGAAAATACAATGATTCTGATGAAGGAAACATAACCAAAGAAAAGGCGGGATCAAGGGTGAAACTTGTTTCTTTATTTATGGATTGTGCAGGTTATCAATTTGCTTCCATTCTTGATGAAGAAGCCGCAGCACTTACAAAATTTCAGAATTTTATTTCTGAATACTCAGCCATAAATTCTAATACGCCTGCTTATAATAACATATTAAATATAAGCAGCAATCTGCTTCCCCCTCTAGGTGGTGTTTACGCTCCTGTTTTGTACAGTTTTTCGACATCATCCCCTTTAATTTTTAGTCATCCCGATAACCCTCTTGTAACTCGAGATGTGCTTTATTATCCATATATTGTAAGACCAGAATGGATGTTTAAATATTTTGTTTACAATACTTGGAAGGAAACCGGGATAAATGATGAATATAAAACTGTTGGCACTCACCCTCAAATAGAATTAAATAGTTGCTTTAATCCTCCAAATTGCACCACCGCTGTCGCTCCTATGTGTTTTTACCCATGCAGGTATTATCATGAAAATTGGAATTCCGGACAGCGGCTTAATTTTTATCAGCAAATAAAGGATGCACCTACTTTTAGCCAAATTCTTTTGGATGAATTTGTAGATGTTGTTTGTTATTCTCCTACGGAACTTGAAGTTATGGCTGCTGAAAAAATTGCTGATGCAAGGGCTTCTTGTGAGAGCAGAAGACCTGAAATAATTAGTCGCCTTGTTAAAAGTCTCAGTGATGCTTGTTATGATATTGTGGACTGTCCCCCCTTTGGTTCTCAAACACAGGTAAGCATGAAGCAGATTAATAAAATGGCTAGTCTTGCAATTGCCCAATGTTTAAATGAAGTTGATGCGGTTGAATTAAATTTATCCCTCTCTACTATTTTTCCTTCGTGTTCCTTAACTACTTGTACATGGATTAGTGATAGTGGAAACTGTCTTGAAAAATCGGAAATGAATATTACCTTATTTGAACCTTGTGATCAGAAGAGGCTTGATCAAGTAAATTATTGGACATTTATGCCATACATTGAACCACTTACAGGTTGTACTACGCCTCCTAATCCTCCTGAATGGCATCCAGGATGTCCTCAGGAACCTTGCCCTGCAGTTATTTCTTGTTCCCCTTCAAATAATAAGTATTCTAACGTATTTAGTGTGAGTACAGCACCTTAAATAAAAATTAAAATAGAAAAACCAAAATATGAAAAAGTTAAAATTAACACTGATGGTTCTTTCTTTCTCTTTTGCAAATAGCCTAACCGCAAAGGTAGTAGAAGTTTTTAAAGGCTTTTACTGTAGAAACGCAAAACAAATGGTTTTCAACTTGCCAGCATTAGTAATGGTAGTCTTTAGATATTGAGTGGAAAAGATAATCTCCGACTCATCTTATGCGGTACAAAAAATTGTCTTACAAGACAAGAAAATATTATCAACAATTAAAATTGAAATTAAACCAAACTCACATGAAAATAGTACAAAAAGCACAAATTCCATTGTTCCTAGTCTTTACAGGCTTTTCCTTTTTCACCGGATACCAGCTTAGCAATACTGAGGGAGTATCCATAGGGGCAGACAATACACCTCCACATGCATCGGCAATGCTGGATGTTTTTTCAAGTAATAAAGGAGTGCTGGTGCCAAGAGTAACAGAAACTCAAAGGGAAAATGATATTTTAAATCCAGCCAATGGTTTGCTTGTATTCACTGAAGATTCAAATGAAGAGAAAAGAGGGTTTTATTACCATGATAATATAGCTGCAGAGTGGAAGAAGGTTGGGGGAGGTTTTAAAATTCCATTAATGACTTATGCTCAAATGCGAGCCCTTCCAAGGACCAGTGATCATATTGGAAAAATAGTTTATGTAACTACCCTTACTGTTGTAACAAATGCAATATATCCATTTGGTGGGAATGTTTGCGAGAGAGAGGCTAATGTGCACGGATTATGGTATTTAGGATACACTCCTTCTCAAACTTGTACTATAATAGAATGGCACAGGATGCAGCATGATTTTGGAACACCTACAGGAACATCAACGTCAAATTGTGGAGCATTTTGTTAAAAAAAGAAGCTTTTTAAATTATAGTGAAAAGGCATTTTTTAAGAATCCTTTAGAAATTAAAAATTATACCTTGATGTTAAGAAAAAAATTTATATAAATTCTTTTTGATCTTTACATTACGCTTCAATTAGTATTGTTTTCCCTAGAGAGAGTAATGGAGAAATTATTTTTTGATAGATTTTATTAAAAAAAGAAATAGACGGATTTGTTCGTGTGATTGATCGAATCATAAATCAATTGATTGCCTTTTTTAATAAGGTGATTTTTATTCAAAGTAAGAAAGGTAACCACTAGATGGAAAAGAAATATTTTTTGATAATTCAGTTTATTCTGGGAATTTTAATAAGCTTTCAGGG
>JALYPI010000225.1 GCA_030856445.1 Bacteroidota bacterium | reverse complement strand
AGTTACAGGTTGGTCAGTTATTACGGAATCATTTGTTGCAGTAATATATGAACTGGTAATTATTTGAACAGCAACAGAGTCGCTATTAGAGCATCCATTTTCTAGTGCAGTAGCATAATAAACAGTATTTATAAGCGGTGAAACACTAATAGAAGCTAAGTTTTCTCCAGTGCTCCAGGTAATTGATCCGCTTGAAGAAGCTGATAATATTACAGAGCTGCCTAAGCAAGTTTCTGTGTCAGAGCCTGCATTAATGTCAGGTGGTTGTGAGGCAACAATAGTTACAGAAACTGCTCCACCCACATTGGCGCAACCATTGGTATCAACAGCCACAATATTATAAGAGGTTGTAGTTGCTGGGTTGACTGTTAAAGGTGTAGTTCCAAGAGGACTTCCACCTACAATTGAGTAAACCTGATAGGTTGAGTTTGTTCCGCTTCCACTGGCATTTAAAACAACTGCAGAGCCAGCACATATTGAGTCACCACTTGATGTTACAATTGGGGCGATAGGTCCCTCTAATATTTCAATTGTTTGAGCAACAGAATCAAGACATATTCCAGACCCTGTAACATAGGCAATTTCAATATTGCCTGATAATCCTGAAGGGTCAAATGTGCTTGCACTAACCCCCGATCCATACCAGATTCCATTTGTAAGGGTTCCTGTATTTAACCAGGTACTTAGATCATATGCGGGATCTGTGGCACAAAAATTCCCAGATGGAATAGTCCAGGCAGCAGGAATAGGATTAGCTTGTATATCAACAGAAACACAAGTGGTTGTATTACAACCTCCAGTAGCTGCAACATAATATGTTGTAGGAACTCCGGGAGATACATTTATACTGTTACCTGTTCCAATGATGGTCCCTGAACAATTATCATCATACCATTCCCAATCCGCACCACTTCCTAATTGTCCTCCATCTACCGTAAGTGTGATGTTAGAACTTTCGCATAAATTAGTAGAAGAAGCAATTACAGAGTTAGCAGCAATATTGGCTACTTCCATATTAATTTGTATTTCTTCACATAAAGTAGTGTTGCATGCTCCTGTAATATTTACAAAATATGTTGTTACAACAGTAGGGTTTACTGTAATACTTTGTCCATTGCCAATAACAGTGCTGTTACAAGAGGCTTCAAACCATTGATAATCGGCTCCTGTTCCAAGAGTCCCTCCCAATGCATCAAGGGTTACTGAAGAGCCCGCGCAAACTGAATTTGATGTGGCATCAATTGAAGATACGGCTGTTGACTCTGTATTCACATTTACAATTATGCTTTCACAGGCTGAATTTCCGCAAGAACCTCCTTCTGCTCTGACAAAATAAGTAGTTGTAATAGTTGGATTAACAGTTAAGCTATTTCCTGTTCCTTCTGAAGTGCCTCCGCAAGAGCCACTATACCAGGCCCAGTTTGCTCCAGCTTCAAGTGCCTCACCCGTCATTGTTATTGTAACAACATCTCCCGGACAAACAGGGTTTGTAGATGGAGTTAGCGTTGTAGGCAATGTTGTTCCAGGTATAGTGGTGATAGTTGTCTGAACACAATTTGTTGTGTTACATGATCCCACAGCATTTACAAAATAGGTCGTGTTTCCGGTAACAGTTAACGTTACTGAAGAGCCTGTTCCTACAGGAGTTCCATTGCAAGATCCGGAATACCATTCCCAATCAGCTCCAGTTCCAAGTGTACCTCCATTAACAGTTAAGGTCACCGAATTTCCTGTACAAACAGAGGAAGCAGATTCAGTAATACTTATTGGGTCAGTAGATAAAGATTCAACTGTAACTGTTACTTGTTCACAAAGTGTATTGTTGCAGGTTCCTTCTGATCTTACAAAATAGGTTGTAGTACTTGTAGGGGAAACGGAAATTGATGTTCCTGTGCCCACTGCTGTTCCTGCACATGATCCTGAAAACCATTCCCAATTAGCTCCCGTACCTAATGAACCACCTGTTACTGTTAAGGTAGAAGAGTTTCCATCACATATTACCAAAGGTGTAGCATTAGCAGCTGTTGGGTCTGTTGAAAGTGTATTTACGGTTACAGTAATGCTTTGGCAAATTGTATTATTACAGGTTCCTTCGGCTCTTACAAAATAGGTAGTAGTGGCTGTTGGAGATATTGAAACAGAAGCCCCAGACCCCACAGGGGTTCCTCCACATGATCCGCTATACCACTCCCAGTTTGCGGCTGTTCCAAGGGAGCCTCCGCTTAATGTTAAAGTAGTTGAATTGCCATTGCATAATATTGCTGGTGTAGCATTTGCAGATGTTGCTGCTACAGAATTTGATTCTACATTAATGGTTATATTCGTACACAAGCTTGTATTGCAAGTGCCTACTGCACGTACAAAGTAGGTGGTTGTGGTAGTTGGAGAAACGGTAATTGAAGCTCCACTGCCAACAATGCTTCCACCACATGTAGAACTGTACCATTCCCAGTTAGCCCCTGTTCCGGTTGATCCGCCATTCACAGTAAGTGTTGTTGAATTACCCTCACAAATAGTGGTAGCTGATGCTGATATGGAGGTTGGGTCAGTTGAAAGTGAATTAACTGTAACTGCTACGCTTTGACAAATTGTATTATTACAGGTGCCCTCTGCTCTTACAAAATAAGTTGTTGTGGTGGTGGGTGATACTAAGATAGTTGCACCTGAACCAACTGCAGTTCCACCACAAGAAGTACTGTACCATTGCCAGGAAGCACCTGTTCCCAGCGACCCTCCGTTTACAGTTAAAGTGGAAGAACCACCCGGACAAATAGCTGTCGGAGATGCTGTAGCTGATGTTGGGGCTGTTGAATTCTGATCAACTGTTACAGTTACACTGACGCAAGAGGTTGTATTACATGCTCCTACAGCCCTTACAAAATAGGTGGTAGTAGCTGTTGGTGATACAGTAACACTAGAGCCTGAGCCAACTGCGGTTCCACCGCAAGATGCACTATACCATTCCCAGGAAGCACCTACTCCCAAAGATCCTCCATTAACAGTTAAGGTTGAAGAATTGCCTGAGCAAATAGTAGCTGCACTTGCCGTGGCAGATGTTGGTGCCGTGGAATTTGAACTAACTGTCACAGTTACACTAACACAAGCCGAAGTATTGCATGTTCCCTCAGCCCTTACAAAATAAGTTGTGGTAGCAGCAGGTGTTACTGAAATAGAGGCTCCAGAACCAACAGAGATTCCTCCACAAGAAGTACTAAACCATTGCCATGAAGCACCAGTTCCCAAAGAACCTCCGTTTACAGTTAAATTTGAAGAACCACCTGGGCAAATTGTTGCTGGGCTGGCAGAAGCAGAAGTTGGGGCAGTAGAGTTTGAACTTACTGTAACAGTAACACTAGCACAAGTTGTTGTATTACATGTTCCCTCTGCCCTTACAAAATAAGTTGTGGTAGCAGCAGGTGTTACTGAAATAGAGGCTCCAGAA
>JALYPI010000193.1 GCA_030856445.1 Bacteroidota bacterium | reverse complement strand
GGTATGATCATCAAAAATAATATTATGGGTTATAATATTTTCAAGTACAGAAATAAGAAGACTACCATCAATGCCCTTCTTGTTTTCGATTTCAGTATTGATATAATTATATGCTGTTTGTAAAGTGTGGAAATCAAGGATTTGTTTTTCTTCAGCTACATTATTATTTATAAGGGAAACATACTCACTTGATGATTTTCGCTCAATAAAATCATTGATTTCTATAATCCCTTTATTAAAAACAATTTTTAAAAGTTCATGTCCTACTTTAAATGTGGCTTGTTTAATTGCTTTATCATTTTTTTCTTCGGCAATAGAACCATAAGTGTATTTTTTGTTCCAGCTTACAGCAAAATCACGATCGAAAACTTGAGTAAGATTTGTAATAACACTTGTGTCTTTTTGAAAAAATATTTGACTGCTTGCAGTGATTTCTTTTTGTTCCTGCAGAATTTCTTCTTCCGTTTTTTGGATAGCGAAATCAAAAGACGCAATCAAATCCTGGTGAAGCCAAGGTTTCCCTTTAGTAAATTCATATCTAAATTTACCTTCTTTAGGAAAAACAGAAACAATTAGTATTATAGATATCAGAAAGATGAAACCTTTGAAAATCTCATCATGTTTGTCCCTGATAAAAGCTAAAATATTTTTCATTACAATTGATAACGCTGCTAAATTACATATTATTTAATAGGTAGAGGGTATTAGTTTAATTTGTAAGATGAAAAATTAGAAGTTGAGCTAAATTATCCACCTTATAATCAAATTATTTAAGGCCTGCATGAAAGATGATGTGTGATACAAATAAACTTAAATTAAAAAGCAGAGGCCCAATAAAAAGCTTGTTAATATTATTAATAACAGGCACTAAATCCGAATTTACCACTGTATTTATCTAAATAATTGATACTTTTGCACGTTTTATATAAGTAAATAACCATAAAATTAATTTCAAGATGAAAGAAGTATACATAGTTTCAGCTGTAAGAACCCCATTAGGAAGTTTTGGTGGAAGCCTTGCAGGAGTATCTGCTACAAAGCTAGGTGCAGTGGCAATTAAAGGTGCATTAGAAAAAGCAGGTATTGACGCAAAAGAAGTAGATGAAGTTATTATGGGCAATGTGCTCCAGGCAAACCTTGGACAGGCACCAGCAAGGCAAGCTGCTATTTTCGCAGGCCTTGGAAACAATGTGCCATGTACTACAGTTAATAAAGTATGTGCTTCAGGAATGAAAGCAATAATGCTAGGTGCTCAATCAATAATGACAGGAGATAATAATGTAGTAATTGCAGGTGGTATGGAAAACATGTCACAGGTTCCTTATTATTTGGATAATGCACGTACAGGCTACAGATTAGGTAATGGTAACGTAATAGATGGACTGGTGAAGGATGGTTTAACCGATGTTTACAACAATTACCACATGGGAAATGCGGCAGAACTTTGTGCAAAAGAATGTAATATTTCAAGAGAGGCACAGGATGAGTACGCTATAGAATCATACAAGCGCTCTGCTGCTGCATGGAAAGAAGGCAAATTCAATAATGAGATTGTTCCTGTTGAAATTCCTCAGCGTAAAGGTGATCCAATTATTTTTAAAGAGGATGAAGAGTACAAAAATGTAAAGTTTGAAAAAATCCCGGAACTCAGACCTGTATTTGTTAAAGATGGAACTGTTACTGCAGCAAATGCTTCAACAATAAATGATGGTGCTGCTGCTCTGGTTTTAATGAGTAAAGAAAAAGCGGAAGAACTAGGAGTTAAACCACTTGCAGTTATCAGAGGATATGCAGATGCAGCACAAGCTCCTGAATGGTTTACTACTGCTCCAGCCAAAGCAATGCCAATTGCGATAAAAAAAGCAGGAATTAATATGAATGATGTTGATTTTTTTGAATTAAACGAAGCTTTTTCAGTTGTAGGTCTTGCAAACGTTAAAGAACTTAAGTTAGATTCATCAAAGGTAAATGTAAATGGAGGAGCTGTTTCTTTAGGCCATCCTCTTGGATGTTCAGGAGCAAGAATCATAGTTACATTAATCAATGTGTTGCAACAAAACAATGGAAAATATGGAGCCGCTGGAATTTGCAACGGTGGTGGTGGTGCAAGTGCCATGGTTATCGAAAGGATATAATTGGGGATTGTTATTTCCCATTTTTACATAATTACTTAAATTTTTACCTCTAAAAATGAAATTCGGAATTTGCAATCTGGGTATAGTCCCATGCAGGGTAGAGCCATCTGACAAAAGTGAGATGCTTTCCCAGTTGCTTTTCGGTGAACATTTTAAAATAATATCTGAAAACAAAAACTGGTTGGAAATTACCACTGCTTTTGACAGTTACACGAGCTGGATAGACAAAAAGCAATTTTTACCCATTTCAGAAGATACTTATAATGAACTAAATGATATTCCATCAGCTCTTACATTCGACCTTGTTCAGGTAGTTTCCGATTCAGATACAGGGGCCATAATCCCTGTAATAATTGGAAGTTCTATGCCTTTGTTTAATGGTGAGTTTTGTAATCTTCAAGGGCATGAATATTCATATGAGGGACAGCACATTAGGCCCTCTCAGGTTATAGATCGATCAAGATTGATTGAAATTGCATATACTTACCTTAACTCACCTTATTTATGGGGAGGCCGCACGCCTTTTGGAATTGATTGCTCTGGCTTTACTCAAATGTGTTATAAACTGAGCGGATATGCCCTTCCCAGAGATGCATATCAACAATCTGAATTAGGTGAAACTTTAAGTTTTGTTGAAGAAGCCCAGCAAGGCGACCTTGCTTTTTTTGATAATGAGGAAGGCAGGATAATCCATGTTGGTATTGTTTTGAATGATAACCAAATTATTCATGCTTCTGGAAAAGTAAGAATTGATAAATTTGATCATTACGGTATCTTTAATACTGAAACGGGAATTTACAGTCACAATCTCAGACTGCTGAAAAAATTAATTGATTAACAATTTTGTATTAAACTTTCATTCCAATTATACAAACATCGTCTACTTGTTCTAACTCCCCTTTCCATTGGTGAAATTTACTGTTAAGAATTTGCTTTTGTTCTTCCATCGGTTTTGAATGAATGTTCAAAATTAATTCCTTAAGCTGTGCCGGTTTAAACTTTTTACCTTTTGCTCCCCCAAACTGATCATGATATCCATCAGTAATAAGATAAAAGATGCTGTCTTTTTTAAGTTGTAAAACATTATTAATAAAAGGGGTTTGATTTGGATGATATCCTATTGGCTGTTTATTGGGTTTAATCTCCTTTAATATCAAATTAGAGACAGGGGAAGCTGAATTACTATTTATTTCTTTCTGATCTTGTCCTTCTTCTGATTCACTACTAATTATCCAGATTGGATTATTTGCCCCTGCCCAATTTAGTTGCTTTGTTGAAAGATTCAAGCAGGCCATGGAAATATCCATTCCATCCTTATTCTCTCCTTCTTGTCCTGTTTGATTGAGCTCTTTTATAATTTTTTCTCTTAATTTCTCAAGGATTTCAGATGGAGTTAAGAATTTTTCTCCATTTGTAATCTCATTTAAAAAGGCTATACCAAGCATACTCATCATTGCTCCAGGCACTCCATGTCCCGTGCAATCTGCCACTGCAATATAAACACATCCATGCTGCTCAAGGGACCAGTAAAAATCACCAGAAATAATGTCCTTTGGTTTATAAAGAATAAAATGAGAAGGCAGGTTTTCCGAAACATGATCAGTTTCTTTTAACAATGCCTCCTGTATTCGTTTTGCATAATTAATACTATCTGTTATTTCCCTGTGCCTTAATTCAATTTCTTCCTTTTGATTAGTGATCAAAAAATTTGATTTTTGTTTTGCTCTAAAGCTTTTAAATAAAACTAAGGCCAATACCAACATAAATATAAAACCTACCGCCCCTGAATATATTAATACTTCTTTCTTTTTAATCTCCTCCTGGTGTAGGTTTTCATTAATTCTTGCTTGTTCATTATGACGCAGACTATCTGCCAATTGTTTTTTATCATATTCATACCTGGCTTCATGTCGGTTAATGCTTTTTTGGGTTTCAGTATTAACCAAAGTATCAGATAATGCTTTGTGTTTTTCAAAAAACTCAAGCGCTTCTTTGTATCGTCCTAATTCCTTTAGTGCATCAACTATATGACCATAGCTATTCTTTAATTCTATTTTTGAATTTAATTCTTCTGAAATTGCTAATGCCTCATAAAACTTATTCAAGGCTTTTAAGGGCTCTTTTTGTTGGAAAAATATACTGCCAAAACCCGTGATATTGTAAATCAAACTAATCCTATCCCCTATTGAATTATGAATGTCATAAGCCTTTCCATGATAAAATTTAGCTGAATCAAGAAGATTGCTTTTTGAAAGGCTTTTATATTCTGGATTTTCAAAATTAATAGTAGCATAGTTTGTAAAAAACCTCATATAACAATTAGCAATATTAGTATAAAAAGAAGCTGCATCACGTATGTTGCCCGCTTTCTCTTCTATTTTCAGTCCCTTTTTATAAAATTCCATTGCTAATTCATATTGCTTTTTATCAATATGAATTAAACCAATATTATTTAATGTCTTGCTTATGTTTTTTTGATCATTTATTTTTTCATATAACTGCAAGCATTTAATTAAATATTCTAAAGCTTGTTCAATATCATTTTGCTCATGAAATATCAGGCCAATATTATTGTAGGATGAAGCAAGCCCTTTTTGATTATCAGTTTCTTCATTCAGTTTTAAGCTTTTCATTGTATACTCTATGGCCTGTTCAAGCAAGCCCTGTTTCTTATAAATAATACTAATATTATTATAAGAAGCTGCCATTCCATCTTTATCATTAATGGATTCTTTAATTTTAATGCTTTTTAAAAGGTATTCCAATGCCTGTTCATATCTACCTTGATTTTTATGTATTAGGCTAATATTATTATAAGAACTGGCAGTCCCCTTTTTATCACCATTTTCTTCTCTTATTTCTAAACTCTTTAAATAGTATTCCAAAGCTTCATCTAATCCTCCTTGATAATAATAAGTGGTTCCAATGCTATTTAAAGCCTCTCCTACTCCTTTTTTAAAACCAATTTGTTTGCTCAGGTCAATTGCCTGGTAAGCGATTTCTTTTCCTTTTTCATAATCCCCCTTTTTTATATATTCAATGGATATTGCATTAAGGGCATTAACTTTATTGGAATCTAAAAGACATGGGTTGGGGCAATTTTTATTTACTGAATTAATTACATTTTGGAGAGAATCCATTGTTGTAATTTGAGCATATGAATAGTTTGAGGTAAAAACCATTCCTAAAAAAAGCAGGATAAGATAATTTAATTTTTTTTTCATGCATGTAATTTAATTCCAATGTGTTTGAAAACTACTTCTGTAAAAACATAAAGAATAACGCAATACAAATTAAACTAATAATACATTCATTTAGAAATCCGATAGATGTATTTTATATTTTTTTTCAATATATAGAGGTATTTCCCCATTTCCCTGGCAAAAGTAGAATTAGGCTATCCCTTGAATAAAGGAAGAAAAAATGTATAATGATTGGAGTTTTTTTTTTCTATATTGCTGAAATTTTTTAAAAGTATTTCGTTATTGTTTGTAATCTGATCGTGTTGAAATTTATTATTTACATATTCTTGTTGTTATTTCCTTTTGGTGTCTTTTCCCAAAAAGTAACTAAAATTGAACTTTTAGGAGCGAATTCGCTGGAATATGATGAAAAACTGGGTAAAGGCGTAAGACGTTTATTAGGAAATGTAAGGTTTAAACACGATGATGTGTTAATGAACTGTGACAGCGCTTACTTGTACAGTGAGACAAACAGTTTGGATGCCTTTAGCAATGTATATATAAATCAAGGAGATAGCGTACGCATTTATGGGGATAAGTTAAACTACAATGGTAATACCCGAAAGGCTGTAATAACCAGTAATGTAAGACTTATTGACAATGACATGACCCTTACCAGCGATAATCTCACTTACGATATGAAAAAGGATATCGGCTTTTATACTGGTGGGGGGAAAATGGTAAGTGCTAAAAACAACAATACCCTTACCAGTGATTTAGGGTATTATTATGCTAAGGCTAAAAATTTATTTTTTAAGGATTCTGTAGTTTTAATAAATCCAGAATATGAAATTTATTCCGATACGCTAAAATTTCATACTACAAGTGAAATCGCCTATTTTCTAGGACCTACTAACATTTACAGTAAAGAAAATCACATTTATTGTGAAAACGGATGGTACGATACAAAAAATGATTTATCGCAATTTAAAAAGAATGCTTTTTTAGTAAGTTCTGAACAGAAACTTCAGGGTGACAGCCTTTTCTATGACAGGAAAGCAGGAATAGGAAAAGTTTATCATAATGTATTAATTACAGACACAGTTAATAAATTTCTAATCAATGGTGATTATGCCATACATTATGAACATGAGGAAAAATCAACCATTACCGGCAAACCGATGCTGACCATGATTTTTGAAAAGGATTCGTTATTTCTGCATGCAGATACACTTTTTGCTGAAATGGATACATTGGGTAAGCATAGAACAATTCATGCCTACCATCACAGTAAATTTTATAAAAAGGATATGCAGGGATTATGCGATTCCCTTGTATACACTATGGGAGATTCTACTATACGTTTATTCACTGAACCTGTACTATGGTCAACTGATAATCAAATGACTGCAGAATTTATTAGCATAAAAACAGCAGGTGGTAAAATTGATTACATGACCATGAATGTGGATGCTTTTATTGTTAGCCAGGAGGATACCATACAATATTTTAATCAGATAAAAGGCAAAAACATTGTAGCCGATTTCCATGAAAATGAACTTTATAAAGTAAAGGTTACTGGCAATGGAGAAACGATATACTTTACCAGAGAGGATAGCGGTGATCTATTTGGAGTTAATAAGGCAATAAGCAGCGACTTACTTATTTTTATGAAAGAAAATGCTATTGAAAAAATTTCATTTATAAATAAGCCAGAGGCCACGCTTTACCCAATAGAGGATGTAACAGCTGCTGATTTGGAATTAAAAGATTTTAAATGGCGTGAAGAGCAAAGGCCTAAAACAAAAGAAGATATTTACAAAAGGTACGAAACTCCGATAATTCCAAAAGCTGAAAAGAACAAATCTAAAACTCGAAAAGGTCTATAAGATACAGTTGTTATTTAAAGCTTAAAGTTGTAAGTTTAAAATATAACTTTTAGTTAATTTTGAACATTACAGGTTATTTTCACAAGCTTTTTTTACATTTTTATACCTTTACCAAGATATAATGAAGTACTATGGATATAAATGAACATTTCAATACTTTTCCAATAATCAATTCTGAAAAATTAATACTCAGGCAGGCTGCGATATCTGACTCAAAAGCTATTTTTAAAATACTGGGGGATAAATCATTATTAAAATACAGCGACCTTCCTATTCTTGAATCCCTTTTAGAGTGCGAGAAAGCCATTGAACAAATTCAGAAAAAGTATGCTAACAAAAGTGAAGTAGTATGGGTTATTTGCAAAAAAGAAAATAATGAATTAATAGGTTTATGCAGATTTTATAATTTAAACTTCAAGCATCGCTTTGCATCTGTGGGCTTTGAGCTTTTAAAAAACCATTGGGGCTATGGTTTTATAAATGAAACTATGCAAGCTACTTTAAATCATTTATTTGTAAACCTGAAAATAAATCGGATAGAAGCACAGGTATTTCCCCGAAACGAAAGGGCTGTAAAAGTGCTGGAAAAAATTGGGTTTCAAAAAGAGGGTTTTATGAGAGAGAACTTTATGATAGATGGAAAATTAGAAAATTCCATTTTATTTTCATTATTAGAAAAAGATTATTTTCCTAATAATGAACTATTTATAAAAAAAATCGAATAGTACTTTATTAAATATTAAAGAAGGGATTTATGCCAGCTATCTTTAACGGGGGCTTCCCAAGAGGTATCGAATTCGGCTTTTGTAGCAACCAAATTATTGAAAACAATCGTATTCTCAGTCAAATCGCCTGATTTAAGCAAAGATTCAAATTCAGAAAAAGGAATTGTATTTATTTCATTTTCATTTTTATAAGCTATCTGCATTCTGTCCAGTAGAACTACATTAAATACATCCTGTATTTCCCTAATAAAAGCCACTGATTTGTCAATGGAACAACCGCTTGCTTTGGCTTGATTTTCATCTACAACAAACACAATAAATTGTTTGTGTAATACTTCTACTGCCGCTTTAAGCATACTTCCATGAGCATTCCACAAAGAAATAAATTCTACCCCTTTATTTGTAATTTCAGTAACTTCTGAATCAGAAAATTTTCTGTTGGATTGATATATCCATACTTTTGAATCAGGAGAAAGAGTATTAATTTTCATTTTAAATATTTAAAAGTTCCGATTAGAAAGTTTTAATTTTAGTAGTTAGTATAGATTTGATTAAGGCTAGCTGAAATTTTCCCAAGCTACTCTGATTGTCTCTAAATCTGAGTATTTATAATTGTTTTTTAAACTTTCAACTTGAAACAAATTACAAATCATTGGCTTGCGCAATCAACTCAGCAACATCAATAACTTTTACAGAATCCTCCTTATTAAAGTTTTTAACGCCATCGGTCATCATGGTATTGCAAAAAGGACAGCCAGTAGCAATAATATCCGGCTTAAGGCTTAGTGCTTCTTCTGTTCTTTCCACATTAACTTCTTTGTTTCCAGGTTCTGCTTCTTTAAACATTTGAGCACCTCCTGCACCACAACAAAGACCTTTTTGTTTGCAACGTTTCATTTCAACCAGTTCACTATCCAGTTTTTCGATTATTTGCCGAGGGGCTTCATATACTCCATTGCCTCTTCCTAAATAGCAAGGATCATGAAAAGTAATTTTTTTTCCTTTAAAACCACCTCCATTTACAACTAACTTTCCATTGTCTATTAGGCTTTGTATTAGTTGAGTATGGTGAATAACTTCATAATTCCCTCCTAGGGCTGGATATTCATTTTTAAGGGTATTAAAACAATGAGGGCAGCCGGTAACAATCTTTTTTATTTCATATCCATTTAAAACAGATATATTAGTCATTGCCTGCATTTGGAACAGAAATTCATTTCCAGCTCTTTTAGCAGGATCGCCAGTACATGATTCTTCAGTTCCTAAAACTGCGAAATTCATTCCAACATGGTTTAGTATTTTTGCAATTGCTTTGGTTATTTTTTTTGCCCTGTCATCAAAACTTCCCGAGCAACCTACCCAGAATAGAATTTCAGGAACTTCTCCCTTGGCAATACATTCAGCCATAGTTGGCACTTTTAAAGGTGTATTTTCCTCACTCATGATTTTATTTTTTGAATACCTGAATTTTTGTTCTTTTTTGTATCAGGTCTGTAAATTTTCCTTCGAATCTTGTTGCTCTTACTATATGATTGTCAATCCAGTGATAATTCCCACCTCTTGGCTTTCCAACTATTAATCCATGGTATTTAAAGTTGTTTTCTTTTAGCCATTTCTCTGTTACTTCACGATGTTCTTCAGTTCTTGAAGTAAAAAAGAAAATAATATGTCCTTGATCATACCACTGATTTAACGTTTTCAATGCATCGGGATAAACCTTTGCAGTTTTCATTCTCTCTGGCTCTTCATTTGGAATATCTTCGCAAATTGTACCATCAATATCTATCAAATAATTTTTAATATCGGGCGGAAGAATGGGACTTATTTTTTTACCATCTTCCTCTACTTCAATTAATTTTTTCTTCATTCAATTAAGTTACAAAAAAATAATCTGGACACATAGCCAAAATATTTTTAAGCTTCATCTTTCCAATTCAATCTATCTGATGGAGAAAATTGCCATGGTGCTCCGTTATTTTCAATATTAGTAAACATATTATTTAATTCTGCAGGAGCTGCCGATTGTTCCATTACCAGATATCTTCTTAAGTCAACTATAATTGATAAAGGATCAATATTCACAGGGCAAGCCTGTATACACGCAGTACAAGTAGTGCAAGCCCATAATTCCTCTGGAGTGATATAATCTCCCAATAATGATTTTCCATCATCATAATCTTTACCCTGTTTGCTTATATTCTTGCCTACTTCCTCTAGTCTATCCCTTGTATCCATTACAATTTTACGTGGAGAAAGCAATTTACCGGTTATATTGGCCGGACATTCAGAAGTACACCTTCCACACTCTGTGCAGGTATAAGAATCCATAAGATTCTTCCAGGAAAGATCCTGTACATCTTTGGCTCCAAATTTTGAAGCAGGTAAATCTGTTGAAGGAGTTGCAGAGGGATCAAACATAAGTTTTACCTCATTGGTTACCGACTCCATATTACTAAGCTGTGTCTTAGGCTTTAGATTAGAAAAATAAACATTTGGAAAGGCAAGAAAAATATGAAAGTGCTTTGAGTAAGGCAGATAATTCAAAAAAGCAAATATTCCAATTATATGAAACCACCATGTTGAGCGCTCTAAAAGTATAAGAGAGGAAGTTTCCCAGTTTCCTAGCCAACCGGAAAGCATATTACTAACAGGAAAACTGCCCACAAGAGCATATGGTTGCACTCCCCTGCCTTGTAAAACACCATCGCTTGCATTCATTAATAAAAAAGCACTCATTAGAGCAATCTCCACGATAAGAATAATATTGGCATCAGAACGAGGCCAAATGGTCATTTCTCTTGCCCAAAATCTTTTTAAGTTAATTACATTTCTCCTGATTAAAAACACAGCACAGGCAAAAATAACAGACAATGCAAGCCATTCGAAAGATATGATAAGATAGTTATAGAATTCACCAGTAAAACCAGACATAAAACGATGAGTTCCAAAAATCCCATCTATTGCAATATCTAAAACTTCTATATTTACTATGATGAAACCTAAATAAACGAAAAGGTGTAAAATTCCAGGAACCGGCCTTACAACCATTTTGGACTGCCCTAAAGCAACCCTTGTCATAACTTTTAATCGCTCTGCTGGATTATCTGAACGATCAATTGAACCACCAAGTTTTATATTTCTTATTACCTTGGTTAAATTGTATAAAAACAAACCAACCGCGGTTGTTAATAATGCTATAAATATTATATTTCCAATCCCCATATAATCTATCTATTTATTACAATTATTATTCTACTGGTTCATTTACATTTTTTCGGCCTATAAGAGAAAAATGTAAATAACGATGAGGGTTCAAACGAATATCCCTGACAAGTTTATCTAATTCAGCAGAGGATTTTTCCAGGTTTTTATACAGCTCGTCATTGTTAATTAACATTCCCATACTCCCTTCCCCTTTGTTTATTTTATCCAGAATAGAATTTGCTTGTGCCAAAGATTTATCAGCGTTATTAATGGTTGAAGCAATAGTGGACTTTGAAAGTGAATCAGTAATAGATTCTAAATTAGCCAGAACCTTAGTGAGTTCTTCATTGTTATTACGAAAATTGGTTGTAATGGATTCCATGTTTGACATGACAATATTAATTCTGGTTCTTTCCTCTCCTACAACAGTATCAATACGATAAGCTGTTCTTTCCAATGAAGTCATAGTCTTATTAAGGCTTTCGAAACTAGCAGCTAAATTTGAAATAGCCTTTTCATTTAAAACAGTTTGAACAATTGTCATTACAGAATCTACTGAGGAGATTAAGCTTTCCGCTTTTAGTTTAAGAGGAGCAACCTGTCTGTTTACTTCTTCTGTAAGGGAAACCTGGACAGAGGACCTTAAAGTGTCACCATTTTTATGGTACTCATCTGCATACCCTAAAATAATTTCTATGGATTTGGAACCCAAAAGATCCATACTGGCAATTTTCGCAGTTGAATTTACTGGTATTTTCAGGTCCTCATTATCTACAGTAAATGCAACTATGATTTCTCCCGTTTTTCCAGGCAATAACTGAGTTTTAGTTACATGACCAATGGCCATACCATTTACCAAAACCGGATTAGAGGTGGTTAATCCATCAATATTATTATAAATTGCATAAAATGTCAATTGTTTTTTAAAGATGTCTCTGCCCTTTAAAAAATTAAATCCAAAAACAAATAATGCTATTGCGACTGTTACAAGTATTCCTGCTTTAACTTCTTTTTTCAATTTTTTAATCTAAATATATTATACAAACTTACAGGAATAACAGAAATCTCAAAAGGAAAAGATCAAAAAAGGGGTAATTTATTTACTGAGTTCTTTTATAGCCTCTGCAACTGAAATCCTTACACCGTTTTTAAAAGAGATTATAAATGCATCTTCATAACCTTTAGATCTAACCTCTTCCTGTAATCTTTTAGCACCATCTATGTTTTTTTCTTCTCCAACAACATAGCGGTAACTGCCTCCTGCTTCAAAAGCTTCAACTCCTGTTAAGCCTTTAAAATTTTCTGGTTTAATATCCAATAAAGCTGAAGATGTAGCAAATTGGACTTTGAAAATTACACCATCAATCTTAGGAACTTCCAATACAACCGGTTTTTTAATTTCTTTAGATTTTTTATTATCCGGTTGATTTTCATTCTTAATTTGATTAACGGGCAAAACGGTCTTTTCATTATTTTCAACAACAGGTTTTTTGACTTCTTTAGGCTCAATGCTCTCACTTTTGCCATCAATTTCTAACTTATAATCTTTAAAAGCACGATATATTGCTGAAGCCATTAAGACCTGACCTTCATCTGACATTAAAAAACTTTCATCTGTTTTATTAGTTAAAAAACCTGTTTCAATTAAAACACTAGGCATAGCAGTCATATAAAGAACCAAAAAACCTGCTTGTTTTACTCCCCTATCATGCCTTCCTACCCTATCTCTAAACTGATTCTGAACTTTTGAAGCAAAATTAAGGCTTTGGTCTAAAAAAGTACTTTGATAAAGAGAGAACATAATATTAGCTTCATCGGACTTGGGATCAAAGCCTTCATATTCCTTCTCATAGTCCTTTTCCATCAAAATGGCTGAATTCTCCCGTTTGGCCACATTTAAATTGTCTTTTGTTTTATGTAAACCCATAACATAGGTTTCTGCTCCATATGCAGTTGATGTGCCTGCATTGCAATGTATACAAATAAAAAGATCGGCTTTTATACGGTTAGCGATTGCTGCTCTTTCATGT
Source organism: Bacteroidota bacterium (assembly GCA_030856445.1). GTDB lineage: Bacteria > Bacteroidota > Bacteroidia > JACCXN01 > JACCXN01 > JACCXN01. The sequence continues at coordinate 1,825 of JALYPI010000193.1, read as the reverse complement.
AATTCAATAAACTTATCCGTGTCCCTGGTATAGACTACTTCCACATCTTTTAAATTGTCTTCTATATATTTACCCAGTTTTAGAGCTATGCCCAAGGCAATATCCTTTTCTTTGGATCCTGATCCAAGACAACCGGGGTCATGGCCCCCATGTCCGGCATCAATTACAATTTTTTTTATTCCAAAAGGAAATAATTTAGGTATAAATGATGTTAGGGGTATAAAACATATCAGAAGGAAGATCAGGAAAAATCCCTTGCTCATTGCTGTAAAAACTGACATTATCCTTGACTCTGTTTTCATTTAAGGGAAATGATAATAATTTTTATTTAGTTTTGTGCGGTTTATGGGATTAACTTAAAACAACATTTTTACAAAATTAGTATTATTTAACTTGCGAACAGCACCTCAAAAGCAAGATTTTTTCAAACTTCTCCTGTTAATAATATTATGGGCTGTTATCTCTTTGGATAACACTGGTTTTACTCAAGAGTTAATTGTTCCCGATTCCCTATCAAATATTAAACCAGATTCCCTTTCTCATCTAAAAGCCAGAAAAAAGACTATTGAAAGTGATACTTTAATTTTTAAATCAGATAGTTTAGTTACTTCTGATACGCTTTCAATACCGGATGGTTCACAAAAGAAAGGAAATAAAAAAGAAAAATTTCTTGATTCTAAGGTTAAATATTCAGCCAAGGACTCTATGCGCTTTGAACTGGCTACTAAAAAAATGTACCTCTATGGCCAAGCCCAGGTGGATTATGGTACTATTATATTAAAGGCCGGATACATTGAATTGAATATGAATACCAAGATTGTATATGCAAGAGGTATTAAAGATAGTCTGGGCAATGAAGTTGAACGTCCTGTTTTTGATGAAAAAGGACAAAGTTTTACCTCCAAGGAAATGACTTTTAATTTTGAGACTAAAAAAGGCTTAATTAAAGAAGTAATAACTCAGGAAGGAGAAGGCTATATACATGGAGAGAGCGTAAAGAAAATGCAAAATGACGAGCTTTTTATTAAACATGGAAAATATACTACCTGTGAAAATCCTGAACCCCATTTTTATATACAGGCATCTAAATTAAAAGTAATTCCAAACGATAAAGTTATTACCGGACCTGCTATTTTAGTAATAGAGCAGGTTCCAACTCCACTTGCTTTGCCATTTGGCTACTTTCCAAACAAAAAAGGCCAATCATCCGGAATAATATTACCAACATACGGTGAGTCAAGAGAACTTGGATTCTTTTTAACCAACGGAGGATATTATAAGCCATTAAACGAAAAAGTTGACATCTCCCTTCTTGGCGACATTTATTCAAAGGGAAGCTGGGCTTTAGGAGCAAATAGCAATTATCATCAACGCTATAAGTATAGAGGGAATATTGATGTAAAATATTCAGAAATAACATTTGGAGAAAAGGAATTAAGGTTTTATCAGGATGCACAAGGAAATTACCCCTTTTATCAGAAAAATAAAGGCTATATGATACATTGGAGACATGTACAAGATCCAAAAGCAAGGCCTAACAGTATATTTTCAGCAGATGTAAATGCGGGTTCAAGTAATTACAACCAGCTTAGTTCATTTTCATCAGGAAGTGCCAATTATCTAACTAACACTCTTCAGTCAAACATTTCCTTTTCACGTCCATGGCCTGGAAAACCTTTTAATCTAACACTAAGTGGTGGACACAGTCAAAATACTATTTCAAATAAAGTTACGGTTACCCTTCCCCAGGCTGTTTTTACAGTTAACAGGTTTTTTCCATTTAAAAGAAAAACAGTAGTGGGAGCCCAAAAGTTTTATGAAAAAA
>JALYPI010000204.1 GCA_030856445.1 Bacteroidota bacterium | reverse complement strand
CATAATTTATCTATTTGATTATCAGATAAATATACAAATTAATAAGCTCCTAAGCAATACATAAATAATTGATTATCAAATAGTTATTAACATTTTAACCTTTGAATTTTTAATGCGTCTGCCCTGCTAGACCGCCACTTGAGGGTATGCAATGTTAGCTGTTGGCATTACCCACTTGTCTAGGAAGTTACGATTAGTTGCGAATTGCACAACGTCAATGAATAGTGCCAATTGCAGCGTGCGGTTGTGTGTTATAATTTATTTTTTGAGAGGGGAGAAAACAAATAAAATTCTTCTTTTTCTTGGGTGGGAAAGACAGAAGCTTATTTGCAATTTTTGGATTGTGAGATGGTTGGTGTGAATTGTAAATGTGCTTATGGCTGTGTGTATAGGGGATTTTTTAATTATACTATAAGTTTCTGTTTTCAATATTTTACTAATAATGTTTTACCGTGAAAAATATCATTAAAGGGCAGAACGCAAGTATAACAGAAGTTTTCATTATTTTATTACCGTTTTAAATACCCTCACAACTCTTGTCCAATTTCCCTGCCATTGCCCACTTTTATTATTAATTGATTTTAATTCTTGAAAACCCTCGTATTTTTTAAAATAATTCATAAAAGTATCAAGGCGGTTTGTCTTTAAATCAGTTATATAAGGACTTACGCAAACAAAATAATTTTCACCTTTAAAACCTTTTTCTATTTTCTTGATAAGATCCGTTAAAGAGAAAAGATCAATGTCTAGGATATTCGAAAACAGATGCAGATTAACATCATTTCCTATACTTAATAAATCATGGTCAAGCAATGAGTCTAAGTCTTTATTTATTGTTATAATTTGTGCATCTTTTAAATATTCTTTAACATGTAATGCTGCTCTTTTTAGTGTTAATTCGGAGGGGTCTATTAAAATAATATTTTTAAATGTTTGTTCAATTTTATTAATCTTTAAGAAATCAAAATATGTAATTGTTGCCATTGCCTGCCCACACCCCCAATCGATTATATTTACTTGTTCATTGAATATATTTTCAGGTAGGTATTCGAATGCTGTTTTCAGTTTCTCAAAATGCATTTTCCCAAAACTATTCATATATAAATACATCTGATTTTCATTTTCCAAAATTGTTACACCCCGACCAAGTGAATAAAATATTTCATCCTTATTTTCAATAGAACTTAATTTATTTACTGAAATATTTCTTATCGCAGTGAAGGATTTCTTAGTTCCACTTAAAATACTAGCATATTCTGTATTTTGTTCAATTAAAAAAATGTTTTGTAGAAGTTCATTAACAAGATGCCTTTTTACTCCACCAAATTTGTTTAATAATTTATCTATAATCAACTGCAGATTATCAAAATCAGCTTCTACATTATTAGAATTAATTAATAAAGCATCTTTTATTAGAGTGTTTTGAATAAAATGATAACTTTTATTGTTAATCGCGTTTTCAATTTTTCTATTTATAGTTTCGCGAAATGTTTGTGGGGTATTAATAATTACATTAGCATAGTAATTTAAAAAAGTTGATAATGCTTTAATATCATTATCTTCCTCAAGTTCAATGGCATCATCAAGATTTTTACAAATTTGTTCAAATCTTTCTACTAATCTTGAATTGCTATCAATATTATATAAGTATAAAAGTCCCGCTTGTAGTCGAAGACCAATGCTAATTTCATTTACTTCTAAAATTGAATAAATTCTTAGGGTTGCCGCAATTAAACTGAATCGTTCACAGAATTCCAACAATATTGAAACAAAGGCTTTATTATAACTTTTCGAATAGTCTAAACTTTCAATAATGTTAGCTTTTAATAAAATAAATCGTTCAATAGAATCTTTAAAATTAAGTACGCTTGGGTATTCAGCATTGTGAAAATCATTAATCATTTCCATGTTGTCACATAAAAATTGATCTAATGAATCAGTAGAATTCGCTAGAGTATGGATTTTTTCAAATAAATTCATTGATTGTTTTATTCGGGAAATTCTATTTTAGAAGCGTTTGAATTATTTGATGCATTCAACAATAAAATTATTAATTCATCTACTTTTATACCTTTTGGTATGGTAATGCCTTTTTCTATAGCTACTTTTTCTAAAGTTGCTTTGTTTTTATTTTTATAAAGAAGGACTTGTTCAATTATTTGTTTCTTATCAAATTTTTGTATAATAATTAATGGATCTTCAGCTGTGCCTTTTGAACCTGCAATTTTTTCAGTTAGATTATATGATTCACTTTTTGATTTATTATCAGCATGAATCAACTTGTCTTTTTCATTCTCAAGTCTATTTTTTACTTTTTCAGACTCAACTTTTAATTTTTTTATTTCATCTTCTTTAATAATCAATTCTTCACTAAGTTCATCAAAAGCATCTGTGTAAATTTTTTCTCTTATTTTTTCAAATAAACCCTTAAAAAACCCACTAGATTCTTTCTGAAAAAAGCAAAGAAGTAAATTTTCCAAATATTCTTGAGATAATACTTTTGGTTTTTTTTTGCCAATTACAACAGTATCTAATACAATATAGTCGGTCTTTCTTACAATCTTGTCTTTTTGCTCAAGTTTTGGACACCATGAATCTAAATAGAAAAATTCTGCTAATTTTTCTCTATTAAAAACATATTGAAAGAGACTTTCTATTGTATAATAATCAACTTGATTATTAAGTTTAAATTTAACAATTTTCTCATTGTTACTTAATTTGTACTTATTTGGAAAAATTGAATATCCTTTATTTAATCCATAACAAAATGCCACAGCTTCTGATTTGTCAGATTTAATTTCAGATTTGAAATTAGAAAAAATCAAACCATCAATTTTCTTCTTTTTTGCTTCTTCGCCAACTCCAAAAGTATTTAAAACAGCTACTATCAAGGTAGCTTTTTCAAGGTTTTTTAAATCAATTATTCGAGTAATTTTATCCCTATTGATAGATTGCTTTTCTTCTTTCGCAATTGAATCTAAATCATTTTCATTTACATCTTTTGTTATTATAGGTAAAAGCTTTTTGAAATTATTTTCACCTATAAATGCATCAAAGAAACGATTGTCAATTTTTTGATTAGCTAATTCTAGCTCTCTTTTTATTACATTATTGAAAAATGAAAGTGTAGAAAAATAATATTCAGAATAATTCATATAATCTTCGCCAGCTAAACGCATAATTGCAAAAGCACCTAAATAGCGATCGAACTCTTTAATCTTGTTTGACCAATCTAAAATTTCTATGTTTTTAGGTAATTCTATTTTATCTACAACAACATTTTCGAAATTCTTTTCTACTCTTGTAAGGTTATCTGGAATAAAAGCAGTGCTCATATTCACGTTTGTAACTGTAGTTTGCATTCCTTCCTTTGAAGAAAAGATTATTTGTTTAACACGTGAAATAGGTATTGGTTTTTGAATTAAATAAAAGTCTTGAGAGATTTTAATTAGATCATTTTCTAATTCACTTTGCGTCAAAACTATTTCTAAACAACAGTCCGCATCTTTAACTCCTAAAATTTTTGTTACTAATATAAAATTCTTAAATGAGTCTTGAAGATCAATTTGCTTATTTGAATAATAAACACTTGGCAGAATGCAAGCTTTTCCAAAATAATGTGCTAAACTTGTTGATTTTGTTGGTATATAATATTTAGGTTCCATTATAATTCTGTTTTTTCTGTAACTAGATTAAAGTCAGCTATTTCCTTTTCACATAGTATAAATAAATTATTTTTAGCTCGAGTTGCACCTACAAAAAAGTCTTTCCAATCAATTACCCTAAATGTCTGAAATAGACTATCGAAACAAGGAATAATTACAGTATCAAATTCCAGTCCTTTTGCAGATTTAAATGGTGTGATATGTATTCCTTTTATTTCAGTAATTCCATGCAAGGTATTGTCATAATAACTTACATCGCTAATTCCAGCAGTAGTAAGTAGATCGAAATAATATCTAGCAGTTAATCTCTCACCTCCCTGCCAGGGAGAATTTGCTAAAGGTGTCAATATCGCAATATTTTCTCCTAAATTATTTTCAAATTGTTTAATAATGTTTATTATAGCATCATTTTGCTTTCTTATATCATTAGAATATAACATAATTGGCTTGTCTCCTAATTGAGTACAAGAATTAATTGTGTCCATCCGAATATAGGCTTCATTAAATGCAACTCTTGCAAAATTTAATATGCTTTTTGTGCTTCTGTAATTCCTGCTTAATGGATATCTTTTATTTGAAAAAAGTTCTTCTAATTCTCTTTGAGAACTTGAACTTTGTGGATATAGTATCTGAGCATCATCTGCACCGTATGAAACAATCCTTGCATATTGTTTTAGGTTTTCGTAATAAGATTTTGGTAAATCTTGGGCTTCGTCAATAATAATTTCATGATAAAGACCTGCTTTTCTCCTATTCCAACTCCATGATGTCTGGATATTCTCGCTTGCATCTAAACTTTGATTTCTGCAACTTCCTTTTAAATACATAGCTAAGGTAGTTGTAAATGTAATTAGAAGCGATTTTTTGCTGTTTTTATGTAAATTTAGATGTCTGTAGATTGAAACTACTGTTTTGCCGGTACCTGGGCCGCCAGATAAAGCTATTGCATTTGGTTCATTTAATGCAGTTTGTTGGTCTAATGATAACTGAGTTATTGGAGGTAAATTGAAATTATATTCTGGCATTTAAATAATAACTCTAAATGTTAAATTAATTCTTTCTGACACCTTTTGTGCTGTTTTTGGTACTTGATGTTGCCAATAGTGCTGTAACTCCCCTTGCATAATTAAAAGGCTTCCGTTTGTTAATTCAATTTCAAGTTTCTCCTTTGTTTTAACATGACGTAGTTGAAATTTTCTAGTTGCTCCAAAGTTAACTGAAGCAATAACAGGATTTTTACCTAGTTCTTTTTCTGCATCTGTATGCCAAGAAATAGAATCATTGCCATCACGATATAAATTAAGTAAAACACTATTAAATTTTACTTTTGCCAATGGTTCTATTTTATTTTTTATTGTTATAAGTTCTTTATTCCATGGATGTGGGCTAAGGGTTATCCCTGAAAATGTATATGGTTTATCACCCTCACCATACCAAGATGTAAGTCTTGGAAAATTTACTTTTTTCCCATACATATTCATAGATTCTTGCTTCCAAATAATGTCTTTTCGAAGATTATTATAAAGAGAATCACTTTCAGATTTCGTGAAAAAATTTGAAAAAAATAGATATTCTCCGTTTTCAATTACAGTTATCCCAGAATTTGCATTAGATGCGTTATTTGAAATAGGGTTGTTAAAAAGGTCTAATTGATTCATCTTACAAATTTAGTTAAATTCTTAAATAGTCTATCTATTCAATTTTTTATTATTTGCAACTATTATATTTAAAAACGTAGTTATTTTCTTCATTTGAAAAAAAAGAAGTGTTAGTACCTTTGTCTTAAAAAAAAACGAAACTTCGGCATTTTGGATGCCCGTTTTAACCGATATGGTAAAGCAAAGACTTTGATTAACTTTAAGAAACAACAAAATAATCAAAGCTACTTTAATAGTTACTGTTAGCCCTATTCAACCCTTCATTTTAACACAACTCTTGTGAGACGTTTATTGATTTCTTCTTTTTTATTGATAATTTCAATTTTCTATTAATTCATAATAATCAATATAGGTTTTATTAAACCTATAAACCGTTTCCAGTTCATCGCTTTCAACATAAATGGGTGGATTTGAAAAAACTTCAATCAAAGAGCCTTCGATCACTTTAAAAATAAAAATCCCCATAGAATGACAGAAATAAAACCTGTTATAATCTCTAAGCCATTTTAACAAGCGCCATTCATCACTGATTGAAGTTTGGAATTCAATCAGTGCTTTTTTCGCTGTTTCGTAATTTTTATAATCATACATTAGATGTTCTATTGAACCATAGAAATTAAAAAATAGAAATCCGCATTTAAAATGTTTAAAGCTCTTTGTTTCCTTATATAAAATCTTAAATCTCAAAAGCCAATCCTTTACTTCAAACATGTTAAAGATTTTGTCTTTTTCCGTTGTGAATTGTTGCATAGCTTCTTCACAATTTGAAAGTATGCTCCTATATTCTTCCGTAGGTTTAAAATCCAATCGTTCATTTTCAAAAAAACAAAATGAATGAATGATTCCATAATTATAATCTTTTATTACTTTATGGCAGTATATTTTAGATATACTGCCTTCTCTTTCTTCCAATTGAAATTTTAGAGATTTTTCTAATTGAGGAATTATTAGATAATAAGTAATGTTGCATTTTTTATGTTGTTTGATTCTCAAATTAAAAGGTGTGCCACTTAAAAGGATAAGAATATCATAAAGAGATTTTAGTCGGGTTATAAAAACAGCTTTATGAACATCAAAGTAGGAAACATCTTCCTTTAAATTTTCGAAGAATTCATAATCTAATTCCTGAAGTTTTTTAAGAAACAGATTTTTATCAATCATTTTTTGGGTTGTAAGAAGCTAAAATACCATTTATTGAATTGTGAACAAATTAAATTAATAAATTTAAATAGGTCTTCTGTATTTTAAGCATTACTTACATTTTTATAATTCCATAAATATAGTATTTTTTATTAACGAGTACTGTATTTTAAAAAAAGCAGGAATTTGCGCAGGGGAAATTGCTCTTTTACTTTTGTCATGTGTGTTTGGTTTTTGTGGGATTCGGCAAAAGTAAATGTGCAATTTTGCGGTGGCAATTTTATTTGTTTTGCGGGGAGGAAAAAAAAATTATTGCACGAAGCGAAGGGCTGCTTGAGGTGTTGAAAGTTGCATAAAAGTTGCTCAATGAAAAAGGCTGACTGTCCCGTCTGTCCCACGGTGCCCAATGCTTACAGCTAACGTTATTTGCATATACGCTGGTGGCGATTATAGCACCGAACCAAAAACCGCGGACAGCAAAGTTAATAGAAATTCAAGGCTTTGCAATAGAGCACCTAGACCGCCACTTGAGGATATGCAATGTTATCGCTTGGCATTTCTCACTTCATAGAAAGTCACGATTATTTGCAAACAGCACAAACGTAAATGAATGATGACAATTGCAGCGTGCGGTTGGGTGTTTCACTTTTTTTAAAGGGGGAGAAAAAAAACAAACTTCTTTTACTTTTGTGGGAAAGACAGAAGCTTATTTACAATTTTTGGATTGTGAGATGGCTGGTGTGAATTGTAAATGTGCTTATGGCTGTGTGAAAGGGGGAGATTCTTTAGACATAATTGGAAAACCTCACTGGGTAAATATAACAGATTTTATAGTGGATTTGTTACACTTTTGAGAAATCTGCATCTTTAATCAGGAAGTAGTAATTCATAAAGTTTATAATCTGGAGAAAAACCGTTGAATTCTGTAATATCTATTAACCAAAATATTAAATCATTTTTAGGAATTGTATTTATTAAACGGAAGTTAGTTTGTTGTGAAAGTATGTCAAATAAATGTTCTGATTTCATTTGGAAATTTTGAATTTGAACAAAATTTAGACTTGGGTCTTCCCCGTGTTCAGTTTGCAAAGAACTAGTGGGAATATTTTTAATTTGAATAAGTATAGGGGAGGGGCTTAATTTCATCAATTTGAAAACATTGGAAAATTTTCTACTAAGATCATTTTTAACATAAGCAATATCTAACTTTAATAATTCTTCTAAAAAAATAATAATGTAGCTCAAAATTTCAGAACCATATTTTTGTTTAACCGCATAATTTATTGCTGTTTGTTGTGAAGGAGATAAGTAGCTATTTCCGTGCTGAAAATTAAAAGCACCATAATTTGTTTGTTCCGACATTGCTTTAAGTGAAAGAGAACTTATTATAAATAATTCTGAGTCTTTTAAATGTATTTTAGATAATTCAAATACTTCTTTAGAAAGCTCTATTAAATTCCAATCAACAACAGGGTTTATGCCACCTAATCCCTTTTCGATTATCCCTTTTAAAAATAAAGTTGAAGTGCCGTGAAATAAATCTATTTTTAAAATATTATTTTCATCAAAAAGAGTTTCTAATTTCATTTTGTATCTTAATTTATCAAATAATGCTTTTATTTAAAATTTATCATTAGCCACTTTTTTTAAGTATTCCAAAGAAGTTATTGTAACAATAAAACTTCGTGTTACAATAATATGGTCTTTGTATTTTCCGTCTTTTATTAATTCAACCTTGGCACCGTCACTAATTTTAGTTATTTTTTGTCTTTGTATTATTCTTCATCATAATAGTCCCAAAATGTTTTCCATTTCTTTGATAAATATCTTGTTACCGCATTTTTTCTTTCAAGGCGGATTACTTTCCCGTCCTTTACAATAAGAATTCTATTTTTTGAAAAGTTTATGATTGCGTTGTCAATATGCTTCCCAAACATAAATGCTTCGTCACCATTTCTGATTTTCCAATTGTCTTGCTGATGAATTATAATTTCGTGCTTGTCGGGATTTTTATAAGTTGTTTCGGCAAGTATTCTTAATATTCTACCCTTTTTAACTTCATAGTATTTTTTTGTTTCCGCTAATTGATATTTGCCATCTTCAATCGGGTCGGCTTCTACTGTTACTGGGTTTCCGATTGCTATTGATGAATATTCATCTTCTCTTTGGACTTCTAATATCCGCCCGTCAACTAATTTTGTTTCTTCAATTTTAAGTTTTTGGTATCGTACCTCTTTTAGGTATCTTTTAGCATTTAAGTCAGGAACAATGTTTTCATTCGCAAGAATAAAAAATCTGCTGTCAGTGCCGTCAAGTCGTAAAATCATCACTCCTTTGTCTATGAAAGCTTCATTACAGAGTATTTTGTCAGTGTTACGATCAATAAGCAAAGATTTAGCTTCAGGAAAATAGTCCCATTTCCCAATTTGAACCTGCCCATTTTTTGAAAGAATAAGTTCTTTGTTCTTTTTGAAAATAAGTTTTTGCATTTCAAATTCATCGTCAATTAAAGCCCATGGTTTGTCAATTAGTATTGATGTTTTGTCAAGTGTGGTGCTATAATTTCTTAATTGTTTGACTATGCTTTTTAGATATATTTCCATCATATTTTTCTGTAGTGGGTGGCGTGTTAAAATAACTTATAACGTTTCCAGCATTTGCACAAGTGGGTTTTAGTAGCTGCGTTCCTGTCAACCGTTACCATAGTTAATAGAATGAATAAAATCTTTTATTTTTCAAAGGTTAAAAAATGTTTTTGTTTTTTCGATAATAATTTAAAGAATTCCATAATCAATTCTGTTTTTTAAAACCTACAACAACCCAATTCCCAATACTAAGAAGAAGCCAAATAAACCAAAATCCAACCAGTAAACTTGAAAAAGTAATAGCAATACCACTTAAAGCTTCTTTTTGTATAATTCTATAGTAGGGTTCGGAAATGTATGTTAAAGAAAATAATAAATCCTTAGTATATATCATGGTGAACACAAATAACGTTAAGAGGCAGACAATTAAATGTAATTTTAAAAAAAAAGATAAAATTCTTCTAAAACCCAAATTTTTATTTTTAATCCATTTTGGCTGAAAAAGAAGTAGGTCAGTTTTATAATCATTTAAATTTTTTATTCTGTTTATCAACAAAATTAAAAAGTGAGTTGAAAATATGACTGCTAAAAAAGAAGTCAATAAAATCATTGGAAAGTCAAGCCCTTCATACGTGTAATTAAGATTTCTTCCATAAGCATCGATAAAATTTTCATCATAATGTTTTTTTGAGAGGTTTGTAGTCGGTAATCAACAATGCACAGAAAATGGTAAATAAGAGTGCACAGAAAATGGAAACAAGAGTGCACAATTTGGTCAAAGGTATATCATTTGTTTTTAGGTTCAAAAATTGTTTTTCTATTTT
>JALYPI010000196.1 GCA_030856445.1 Bacteroidota bacterium | reverse complement strand
AATTGCTTTGAATATTGTTAAAAATGATAAAACAATTAAAGGGTCTGTTATGACTAAAAGGCTTAATGCAGGATGGGATGAAGAGTATTTAAAAACTATTTTAGGATTTTAATGCGTCAGCCCTGGGCGGTCTAGGTACTCTATTGCAAAGCCTGGAATTTCTATTAACTTTGCTGCTCACGGTTTTTGGTTCGGTGCAATAATCGCCACCAGCGTGTATGCAAATAACGTTAACCGTAAGCATTGCGGGGCGGTGGGAAAGACAGGACAGTCAGCCTTTTTCATTGATCAACTTTTCGGCAAACATACAACACTTGGAGCAGGTCATCGCTTCGTGCTTTGTTTTCTTTCCCCCACGCGCCTAAAAAAATGAAATCCCCAGCCGCACAATAGCACATTGCCTTTTGCCTCAAACACACTATCCATCACACCTTGGCAAAAGGCAAAGAGCTATTTCCTCCTACCCACACGTTTCTGCTTTATATTATATGATACTTTTGATTTAACTCATTACTAATTTATTACTATTTTCTTAGGAGAAATTAAAATAAACATTATTTTTGTTTATATATGTTTTTTGTCATGTCCAAGTTTAAAAAATGACACTACGGACAGACGCGATGGTTAATATATTTTTCTTTGATACTTCTTGCCTTTCATTCCCGACAGACAAGTAAAAATAAAAGTGGAGACTAGTGACCACTAATAAAAACTGGGCGACACTGAAAAGCCACACGAGTAGGAAAAAAAAGAATAATACGATGAGTAAAAAACCTATGATTCAACAGCCAAGACCGAGTACTGTACCCCGGTCATCCAAGCGGACCTGCAAAAAACAATCCAGCGAAGACAACTCCCTCACCTCCTAAAAAGAAGTAACAAAGGATAAAGAAATAATCAAAATATTTATGGAATCCTCGTAAACAGAACAATTCAGTCCCAATATATATTTTTGAATTTGAGAGCCACTATAAATTGACCTTCACCAGTGATTATGAAGAGTGATTTTGGTAAAAATCGGGCAAGATTTCCTGAAAGAGTAGCAGTTTCAGCAAGGTGTGAAATTGATATTACGCACAAGAATTATATAGTCATACTGAATAATAACAGACACTGGCTTTGCTTTAGTGGGTGTAGTCTAATTCTCAATCAAAACCTTCACTAAAAAATTCTTCTAAGGTTATATCTAAAGCCTTAATAACTTTCAATAAACTGGAAAAACGAATATCCTCCCCTCTTTCTAATCTTGAGTAATAACTAAGCGTATAATCATTATCATAAGCAAAGGTTTCTTGTGAACTATACCCTTTAGCTTTTCTCAATGATTTTATACGCTCACCAAGAAGGACAACTTCCTTAAGTTTTTCTTTTTCTGATTTAGGATTTACAGAAGATTTGTTTTTATTTGCTTCAAATGGAGCTTTTGACGAAGCGGATAAAAATTTTCAGCATTTATATCATGAAAATAGTGTAGGTAACAACAGTATTAATGAGGCAAACGTATTTTATGAAACTGATATTTGGACATGTAGTTCAAATGATCTGATAATGGAATTTTGGATGGAAGTATGGGTGGTAGATAAGACCGCAAGTATTGAAAATAGGACTGAAGATAATTTAATCCCCATTTTTCCAAATCCCAATAATGGGTTTTTTCTGAAAAAATTCCCAAAACCTTTAACTGGCCATATTCAAATAGCTGATTTTACCGGGAAAATAATTTATTTCGAAAATATAAAAGATAAAATGGAGATTGAAATAATATTAAATACTATCCCGGGCATATACTTTTTGCAAATATATTCGGAGGGTAAAACCAGTTTAAGTACTGAAAAAATTATTGTTTATTAATTAATACATATCAATATGAAAAAAAAATACTTATTATTTTCTCCCTGATTTATTTAAAATCCAATGTATTATCACAAAATACTACCCATCAATGCTTATCAGATGAAACCATGTTTTATTATATAAATTATTGTTTTCTTTTAAATATATTTATATTTGAAAAACTATTCTTTATCTATTAATTTTGCTCGTTCATTTTTGAGTTACCCCAGTAAAGATCAATTTCCCAATTCTATTTATTGCCTTTTTTTATATTTTATCTTTAAAAAATTCATTTGTACATACATTTTTTAAATTATGAGAAAGAAAACTACAATTGTTGTCTTATTGTTTTTAAGTGTTTTTGCTGTAAAATCCCAAACTTATACCATTCCTGGTGCTACAAAGCAGCCTGCATGGACATTTCCTATATGGATGGAAGATGGCAGCGGACAAAAAGATTCTGTTTACATTGGGTATGATCCTAATAGTAGCGGACATTTCGGAGGGAATTTTTGGATGGCCCCACCTTATAATGAAGGAGCGGCAGATACTTCTTTTGGAGAAAAATGGGTAAAAAGAGGGAGTGGATTTTATATTGAACTCCTTGAGAATCCCACCTTAGATTCAATATCAAAAGTCATTGTTACTCAATGGAATTTTTTGAATCTTAATATAAGATTAAACAACGGCATCTGGCCTATCACCATTAAATATGATGTGGGCTTATTTTATGCTGATACATTACCATTTACTGATACCATAAAACCGGAAGCGTATGCTGAATTTTATTGCAGTGATGTTTGGCCAGATTCTGATTTTAATTGCTTTACAAATGGCCCGACATATTATTTAACGGATTCTACCCATTACTATTTTGGAAGTAATTGGAGAGTAATGCCAGGTGGTTTTGTATTAACTGGTGATAATACAACAACTTCTCCCAATGGAATGGGAATTGACATAATATTCAAAGATTTTTATTCATTTTTTAATCAAGTAAAAGTTAAAGAAAACATTGGCAATAATTCTTTAAAGGTATTTCCAAATCCTGCGAATAATAATATTACAATTGAAGGTGCTACAGAAGGACCATATAATGTTGCAATTTTAGATTATTCAGGAAGAACTGTATTTTCAAAAAATAATCTCCCTAATAAAAGTTCAATACCTGTTTTTTATTTAGAAGCCGGACTTTATTTTATCAAAGTATCAACTTCAGAATCAGTAAATCTAATTAAACTAATAAAACAATAAATATGAAAAATTTCAATTTGATTATTTGCTTTTTTTTTATGTCTATAATTGCTAATGCTCAATTAAGAGAAATAAAGAATGGCGTTAGCATTCCTCCTAAAGGTGAGTTTAGGGCTTTTATTGTTTTTGTTGATATAGATTACTCACAATCGGTATGTCCTTGTGGTTTTGGATCAGGTGATGATTATGCTCCTACTTGGCCTGTTATTAATGGAGTTACTCAGGTCCCCACGGATGCTCATACTTATTTTAACCCAAATTTGATTAGTTTTCAAAGCAATCCCGCTTTTATTACTGACTATTTTTACCAAGCCTCTTTTGGCTCCTATAAACTTTTTGGTGACTATTATCCAAAAGTAATAAAGGTAAACTGCGATGAGGTTGATTTTGGGAATGGATTAAATCTCATTTTAGGTAAACTTCAACAAGAACCATTACAAAATGGCACTTTATATTCAGCAAGTGGTTTGCCACTGGCAGCATTTGATTCATGGACACCTACTGCACAGGGATTTCAAAAATTAAACACAAGCGATAATAAATTAGATTTACTTTACATTATTTGGAGAAACAACAAGTTTTTAAATGGCTGTGGTGCAACAGATTATTCAGGGTTTGGAGTAACCAGTGCCAATGGAATTGCATTTGCAGGAATGGATGGCGTAACTGC
>JALYPI010000195.1 GCA_030856445.1 Bacteroidota bacterium | reverse complement strand
TTGTTTGAACATTGGAAACGAGGTTTTACAGGGATGGGTTTAAGATGACAAGAGCCGTATGAGACGAGAGTTTCACGTACGGTTCTGTGAGAGGCTGGAGCTGAAATGCTCTGGTCTACTCGACTTTGCAATTTTTGGTTTGTGGATTTGGTCTTTGAGGGAATTGTAAATGTGCTTGGCCTGTGGGATGGAAGTAGCAGAGCAGTTAATTGAAAGTCCCAAAATAGGAAATTCTAAAGATTAGAATAACCCACGATTTTCCAAAAGTATATTATTTACCTTGAAGTTTAGGCAATCCTACTTTTCTTAAAGTTTCGTTTGCCTGTTCAAGTTTTTCAGGAAAAAGTATTTTCCCTCTAAACTTTTCTAACCTCTTGTCTATTTTAACAATTGGCGTTTTCATTTTATTTAAATCATCTAATTTCATAATACAAAGGTAATTATTTTCTAGTTATCATAAAAGCTTCATAATCTTCACCTATCAAAAACTCTTCCCAAATATCTGCTTTTAGTCCATATACATTAAAATCAACGGAAATTTCGGCTAAATTATTAGTTAATCCCATTCTGTAGAGTCTAGTTCTTACAGTAGTACTTCCTGTTGCAAAAACC
Organism: Bacteroidota bacterium; assembly: GCA_030856445.1. Lineage (GTDB taxonomy): Bacteria > Bacteroidota > Bacteroidia > JACCXN01 > JACCXN01 > JACCXN01. The sequence goes on along the minus strand of JALYPI010000195.1, from coordinate 4,062 downwards.
CAACCATCAGGATATTTAGTTGTAAAGGAATAAACTGTAGAAGCAACAGTTGCTAATACTTTTAAACTGTCTCCATTATTTGTAATTGTTTTATCATCTATTTTTCCTGAATTCTCATCATAGTCACCAAAGGCCAGATTATAAACATTCTCCACCGTGGTCTTAGAAAATTCAACCACTTTTTTTATATTTCCCTTTGGTCCAACGCTTACAAACTGGTAATAGAAAAGCTGGTCTTCTGTGCTATATTCGTATTTCGGATATTTCATTCTTAATGTTTTGTCAAAGTTAAAAACTTTCAACCTTTTTCAGACATTTTTTTTAAAATCAAAGCAAAAAAGGGACAAATTTTCGTTCTAAAAAAAGCAGGAAACTAGGGGAGGGGAAATGGCTCTTTTGATTTTGCCAAAGTGTGTCTGCTCGTGCGCATGAGGCAAAAGCAAATGTGCCATTTTTAGGTTGGCAATTTTAATATATTTGTGCGCGAGGAAAAAAACAAAGCATGAAGCGAGGGGCTGATTCAGGTGATGTAAGTTTGCATAGAAAATGCTGAATGCTGCTAGCCAAAACAAATTCCTGCTGTTCTAGTCATCCGAAAAAAAAGGCTTTCAGTTAACGTTTTTTGCATATACGCTGGTGGCGATTATCGCACCGAACCAAAAAACGTGAGCAGCAAAGTTAATAGAAATTCCAGGCTTTGCAATAGAGCACCTAGACCGCCACTGGCGGATATGCAATGTTATATGATGGCGTGTCCTGCCTTTCAAAACCCTCCTGTTGTTGCGGTTTGCATATAATTATTAGAACATTTTTTGGCTCTGTGGGTTGGGTGTTTTATCCTTTTTAAAAGGGGGGAGAAAAATTTAAAATTCTTCTTTTACCTGGGTGGGAAAGACAGAAGCTTATTTGCAATTTTTGGATTGTGAGATGGCTGGTGTGAATTGTAAATGTGCTTATGGCGGTGTGAAAGGGGATAAGCATTGGCTTTCTTGTTTAGTACTAATATTGGTCGAGGGATAGATTTTGTAAACCCAATTTTTAACTTTAATTAGAAAATAAATAGTTTAAGAATTATTGCTTTTTGCTAGATGTAAAGTCAAACTTAAATAAATCCTCCACAGGTAATTGAAGAGCATTGGCCAAATTAAAAACGGTACTTATTGTTGTATTGATTTTGCCTTTTTCAATCTTAGCTATTTGAGAATATTCTATGTCAGCCTGTTCTGCAAGCTTTTCCATTGACATACTTTTTTCTTTTCTTAGCTTTCTTATTTGTTCTCCAAAAGCAATAATGTATTCTTTATTTCTTGTAGTATTCACTTTGCGAAGGTGGAATTCTATTGTGTAATTTGTTAGGGCATATATGCCATAATTCAATATTTTGTATAAATTTGTTAAATAGTTATGAATTGAAAATGTCTAATGAATCACTATTGAATCAATATCAAGAAGCCATAAATCCTTATGGTAATTGGATTTGTCAATGGGTTGAATCATCTCAATGTAGTTTGAGAAAAGCAGAAAAAGAATTATTCTATCTTCTTAATGAATCAATGGATTTAAAAAGCATTGCTCTTTTTCTTAAAAAAAGTCTATCGCAAATAAAATATAAACTTTGGATTTTAGCTATAAAAATCCGGCAGGATTATCCATATTTCCGGAAATGGATTACTTCAAACCGTGAGGAAAATTTTCTCACAGCACATTTTGCTTCTTTTGAAATATCTTCAAGGCTTTATAACAAGCTTAACTCAACAGGTACTCGAAATTTAAAGGAGTTATTAGAGGAATATGAAGTAAAAGATCTACTAAAATTAAGAGGATTCGGTAAGAAAGGTTATTTTGAATTTATTACTTTGCTACACTATACAAATAGTGGAAATATCGATTTTGAGTTCTGAAAGGTAATACATTTACCTATTCACTTTAGTCAATTAATTATTACTCGGCAGTCTTTATTATACGCTGGGCATATAGGTGATTGGTGGGTCTTCTTGCCTTTTACACTCAACCAGTTCTACGCTTTGTAGTTTAATTTCTTTTGGCATAAAAAAATTGAAATCCCCCTACACACAAATAGAATCTTTTACTTTCTCCAAAACGGGCAGATTCTACACACCTAGGAACAAGTAAAAGAGAGCTGTTTTCTCCAACCCAAAGTTCCTGCATCATATATAAATAAAGGCTTATGCTTTTAAACTACTAATAATAATGGACAGTTTATAAAATAAAATATTATTTTCTTTGAATTTACTTTTAAAACTGATATTCAATGACTTATTACAATAATATGATTATTTACAAGTATTTTATTTATCTTTGAAAAACTATAGTTTATCTATTAATTTTTCTCGTTCATTTTTGAGTTACCCCAGTAAAGATCGATTTCCCCGATTTCATTTATTTTTTTTTATATTTTATCCTTAAAAGATTCATGTGTACATACATTTTGAAAGTTATGCGAAAGAAAACTACAATTGTTGTCTTATTGTTTTTAAGTGCTTTTGCTGCAAAATCCCAAACTTATACCATCCCATGGTGCTACAAAGCAGCCTGCGTGGGCATTTCCTATATGGATTGAAGATGGCAGCGGACAAAAAGATTCACTGTATGTTGGTTATGATCCTTCAAGTAGTAATCAATTTGGTGGATTTTATTGGAGCAACCCTCCCTCGAATGAAGGTGCTGCGGATACTATCTTTGGTGAATATTGGTTAACGAAACCTTCATCTGGTTTTTTCACAAGTATTGGTTCCTGGAATGATTCAATAAGTAAAATTAATATTACTCCTGAGTTTGCGTCTTTGAACATTATTTTATACAATGCCATCTGGCCTATTACCATTAAATATGATGTGGGCTTATTTTATGCTGATACTTTACCTTTTACTGATACCATAAAACCTGAAGGATATGCTGAATTTCATTGCATTGATAGTTGGCCCGATTCTGATTTTAATTGCTTTACTCAAGGACCTACATATTACTTAACTGATTCTACCCATAACTATTTTGGAAGTAATTGGAAAGTTATGCCCATCAGTTTTGTATTAACGGGTGATAATGCAACAACTTCTCCCAATGGAATGGGAATTGAAATAATGTTCAAAGATTTTTACTCACTACTAAATCAGGTGTCTATAAAGGAAATAACCGATGAGAATTTTTTTAATTTATTTCCCAATCCTGCTAAGGATGTTATTATAGTGGAAGTTGTTCCAGAAGATTCTTTTAATATTACAATCCTTGATTATTCAGGAAGAACTGTACTCGTAAAAAACAATCTCCAAAATAAAAGTTCAGTACCGATTTTCATTTTAGACTCAGGTATTTATTTCGTCAAAGTATCAACTTCAAAACACACAAATATAATTAAACTTATAAAACATTAAATATGAAAAATTTCAACTTAATTATTTTACTTTTTTTTATATCAATAATTGCCAATGCCCAACTAAGAGAAATGAAAAATGGTGTCATTATTCCTCCTCATGGCGAATTCCGGGCTTTGATTGTTTTTGTTGATATAGATTACTCACAATCGGTCTGTCCTTGTAATTATGGCCCAGGTGATGATTATGCCCCTTCTTGGCCTGTTATTAATGGGGTTACTCAGGTTCCCACTGATGCCCATACTTATTTTAACCCAAATTTGACTAGTTTTCAAAGCAATCCCGCTTTTATTACAGACTATTTTTATCAAGCCTCTTTTGGCTCCTATAAACTTTTTGGTGATTATTATCCAAAAGTAATAAAGGTAAACTGCAATGAGGTTAATTTTGGGAATGGTTTAAATCTCATTTTAGGTAAACTTCAACAAGAACCATTACAAAATGGCACTTTATATTCAGCAAGTGGTTTGCCACTGTCAGCATTTGATTCATGGACACCTACGGCTCAAGGATTCCAAAAATTAAATACAAGCGATAATAAAATAGATTTACTTTACATTATTTGGAGAAACAACAAGTTTTTAAATGGCTGTGGTGCAACAGATTATTCAGGGTTTGGAGTAACCAGTGCCAATGGAATTGCATTTGCAGGAATGGATGGCGTAACTGC
>JALYPI010000192.1 GCA_030856445.1 Bacteroidota bacterium | reverse complement strand
CTCCACAGCAGGACCTTATACTATAGATAATACCCAGGCAACTTTTGGTAATAACTTTGAATCATTTACAGATGCAATAAAATGGCTAAATGTTGTTCATGTTTGTGGAATAAACAATCCGATTGTTTTTAATGTAACAGATGGGCAAATATTCAGTGAATTACCACCTGCTATTACTGCAAGTGGAACTGCAACAAATACAATTACTTTTCAAAAAGCAGGTTCAGGCAGCAATCCTATTTTAAGTGGATTAAACGGTATTGGAACTTCTGATGCTTGTATAACAATACATGGAGGAGATTACTTTACATTTGATGGTATAGATGTAGAGGATGCTACATCCAATACAACTACGACAACTCAGATGGAGTATGGATATTTATTAAGGAATGCTAGTGCAACCGATGGCGCTTCTAACAATATAATTAAAAACTGTAGAGTTTCTTTAAATATAACCAGAACAACTGCTATTGGAGTACTTGTTTCATCTTCAACAACAGGTTCTGGAGTAACTCCAACTGCAGGTTCCGGATCCAACAGCAACAATTTAATTGACAGCGTTTTTGTACAAAATTGTGGCCTTGGTGGTATTTTAGTTACTTCTGGAGCTGCTGGATTTCCTGGCTTAAATAATATTGTCCAGAAATCAGTAATTGGAGCTAATTACACAGGTATACCAAATGGAAGTATTGGCACAGGTACTTCAGCTGCTTATGGAATACAATTTAATAACCAGTCTGATTTTATTATCTCGAAAAACACAGTAAGGAATTTATCCTCCTCAGGTATTAAGCGAGGTGTTTTTGTAGCTGGAGGCCAAGGTATTTCTCATGTTAATAGCAATATGGTTTATGGTATAAACAATACATCTACGACCTCTGTTGCAAACACTCAACGAGGAATGGAACTTTCCCTGAGCACTACAGGCACCCATAATTTGAAAGTTTACAATAATTTCATCAGTGATATTTTATCTGCATATTCTGGCGCTGCTTCTGGAACAAGGGTTCTAACAGGAATGCTTATAGGAGCAGGTTCCGCAACAGCTACTTACGACATTGATTTTAACTCTGTCAGTATTGATGGAAGTGGGTCGTTAACTGCCTCAAATGTTTGCATTGAATTTTCTGGTTCAACAAGCACCAACAATTTACGTAATAATATACTTGCAAACTTTACAGGTGGGCAAACAGGACTAGCCAAACATTACTGCATCCGTTCTTCAGCTGTTGCAGCAATGGGATCTGCTACATCAGTTGTTGATCGTAATGATTATCACGTATCTAATACAACCAATGGTTTTACTGCTTTAACCAATACTACTGACAGGGTAAGTATTTCTGATTGGGATATCGCTATTACAACCCCTTCTGATCCTATTGATGTAAACTCAATTTCGGCAAACCCTGGATTTTTAAATAATGCTTCAGATCTGCATACTTTTAGTACAAACTTATATGGTTTAGCAAGCTTTTTGGGCATAACTTGGGTTACCACTGACATAGATGGAGAAGCTAGAAATATGTCCACTCCAAATATAGGAGGGGATGAATATGTTTTGAACACTTGTACAAGTGCTGATGGTGGGACAATTTCTCCTGCTACCTATGCTGTATGCCAAGGCCAAACCATTTCATTAAATTCTGTAGGTGCTACTATAGAAAGCGATATCACCTACCAATGGAAAGTATCTTCTACTCAAGGTGGACCATACAATAATGTAATAGGAGGTTCAGGTACAACAACTACAAATTACACATCAGCTCCATTAACTGCAGGAACTTATTATTTTATAATGGAAACCACATGTAGCAATGGACCTATAACAGATATGTCTAATGAAGTTCTTGTAACTGTAAATACCTTGCCATCAGTAACCGTTACACCAAACACAGCAACATATTGTTCACAAGGCACAGCTGTAGTATTAGAAGCAGCAGGTGCGAACTCTTATAGCTGGTCACCAGCAAGTGGATTATCTGCAACAACAGGAGCCATTGTAAATGCAAGCCCATCCGCTACTACAACTTACATTGTTACCGGTACAGATGGGAATAACTGTACAAATACTGCTAATGCAGTTGTAAACAGGGTACAAGCCCCTGTTTTTACATCTGTTACTGCATCTCCTTCTGACATATGTTCAGGTGACAATTCTCAATTGCAGGCAAACCTTGCTGATTATACTTTTCAGGTTGGGACTGGTGCTTTAACCAACACATCTTCTTCTTATCCTGCTCCTTATGGTAACTACTATTATGGAGCTCGTCATCAAATGCTTGTTTTGGCCTCGGAGTTAACTGCATCAGGAATTGTTGCCGGACCAATAAAATCCATGGCTTTGAATGTAACTAATTTAAATGGAGGGGCTGCTCTTATCAATTATCAAATTAAAATGGGTCACACTTCCAGTACGGCTATGACAGTATGGGAAACCTTAAATACAACTGTGTTTAATTCACCGAGCTATGCTCCTGTTGTAGGGATAAACAACCATGTTTTTTCAACTCAATTTGTTTGGGATGGAGTTTCAAATATAATTATTGAGACCTGTTTCAACAATACTGGGTGGACCAACAACGCAAGTGTATCTCAATCAACAACCACTTTTGTGTCTACACTACAT
>JALYPI010000188.1 GCA_030856445.1 Bacteroidota bacterium | reverse complement strand
GGGTACCTGTTATGACCAATGCGTGTTTTTTGTCAATATCCTTGATGGATGCCGCAGTTTTGGTGGCGAAATTTTTTATTTTCTGTGCTTCATCCAATATCAGAAAATCAATGTTTGTATTGTTAATCGCCTGCTTATCCCTTAAAACGGTTTCGTAATTAACGATCAGAAAATATTCCTTTGCCTGCTTATATTGCTTTTCCCTTTCATCGGGCAAACCTTCAACGATCAAGGCCGTTTGGTCTGTAAACTTCTCAATTTCCTTTTTCCATTGGTCTTTTAAAGAGGCCGGACATACAATAAGCGTTTTTGTAAAACCGAAAATTTCTTTTTTGAAAATTGCCGTACTTATGGCCTGGATCGTTTTTCCCAGACCCATTTCATCGGCAATGATGGCAGCTTTACGGAAGGTGGAAAACTCCACACCTTCCTTCTGGTATTGGAATAGCTCAGCCTTGATTTTTGAAAAATCAAGTGTGATTTGCCTATTTATTTTTGAAAGAGAATCATTTTCGTACAAATGCCCTATCCTTTCAATCACTTCAGGCCTTATAAAAATATCATCTATACTTTCCGCTTCACTCACAAAAGGGGCGAACTGCAATACATCCTTATCTTCAATAAAATTATTTGTGCCAAAATATTTTGACAAAAACGAAACTGTTTCATCATTGACACGACCAGGATAATACCAGCTGATTCTATTGTCGTTAAGTGGATCAAGAAAAATTTCAATAAAAGGAAAATCTTTGCTTAGTTTATTGAACAATTTCCTGTCTGATTTAAGCTGATCAAATGCGAACATGATATGTTTGGTGGTTCCTAGTTTATTTACCCGTGAATCCCAACTGTCACTATAACCGGTTTCATTTTTAAAATCACGAAGGAAAATTTTATACTTCAGCCCATTTTCATTGGTAAGTATATGGTCGCCATAAATATTATCAGCCCATTTGATCCTGTATTTTGCTTTCAACGCCTTATCTTTTCTTTCTTCCAACACCCTTTTTTTCATGCCTTCTCTGGAATATTTCTTGTGCAATATTTCCTCCCCGGATTCAAGAAGGGAAAGCTCTTCGTTTAACTTAAAAAGGGCTGAAACAGCGTATTTATCCCAATCTTCCTGCATCTTGTTTTCGCGGAATGGTTTAATTTCACCGGCATCCTCAATTTTTAAGCTGACATTGGCATTTTTTCCTTTGTCAGAAACCAAAAAATCAAATTTTGTGGCAGATTGCGAAAGAATTTGACAATCGCCATTATTAAATAGTTTTTGCCCATTGAGCAATTCTGTCTCTTTGATGGTATTATCGCTTTGTATAAGCCGGATTTTTTTGATATTAATTTTTTAAATGACATGTATTAAGGGAATTTGATTTAAGCAAGCAAATTTAATTCAGATTAGTGAAAAATTGATGTATCATAAGGATGAGTTTTTAACAAAATAGTAAAAGGTCTTAACAATAAGTTCACACAAAATTCCATATTTCCAATAAGCAGGGTATTGGTGCTGCTTGGTAAAGTTTTAATTTCAAATATTTACTATTTTAAAACGGGATTTAATACGGCAAAAGAAGTTTGGCATGCTGCAAGGATAACTAAAAGTTACCGGATAGGTTCCACACTAAGCCCTTCCCACAGGCTGACCCTCCAGCTTAGCCTTTACTTTGCAATTCAAAAGAATTCATTAATTTTCAAAAGGAAAACAGAGGTGAACTATCAGCTTAGCAAGGATTACGACCTATTACGCGCATTAGTCCTCTGTTCTCCCCTTTGAAACAGTTGAAACAGCATCAAATAGAATGTTAGACATCGTGGTCTATTAAAGGCTTTAATGCAAGTTCAACACTTATTATTTACTTAAACACAAAGCTATGAAAAATTACAAAATGATTGTAGGTATTGATGTATCTAAGTTAAAATTAGATGTATGGCTAATGGAGCATCCTAAGGATCCCGAACAAAAACATTTCATTGTAACTAACAATGAAAAAGGAATCAAAGAAATCATTAAGTCTTTAGAAAAACAAAAAATTGCTATTGAAGATTGTTTGTTTTGCTATGAAAACACAGGCATTTACAGTATGCCATTATCTTATTTCTTAAGTAAAGCTGGTGTTGATTGTTGGGTAATAAATGCATTAGAAATTAAACGTTCTAAAGGTTTAACACGTGGTAAAAATGATAAAAATGATTCCAAAGAAATAGCATTTTATGCATTTACTCATCTACATAAATTAAAGCTTAACACTTTACCAGAAAAGGAAATAGCTCAATTGAAAATGTTATTTACCGAAAGGGAAAAGTTGACCAGAGCCATCAAAATAATGGACTCAACTGCTGAAAATAGAGGATTTATGCCTGAAGAAGTGATTAAAGAGGTAATTAAAATAAATACTAAAACTGTTTTGTTGCTAAAAAAACAGCTAAAAATAATTGAACAAAAAATGGAAGAAGTAGCAAAACAAAGTGAGAAGATTAATGAGCAATTTAAACTAATTACAAGTATTCCTGGCGTAGGAAAACACACTGCTCACTATTTGATAATAACTACAAAATGTTTTGATGCATTTGATAGTTGGAGGAAGCTTGCCTGTTATGCAGGAGTTGCACCCTTTGAATTTTCATCTGGTTCCAGTATTAAAGGCCGAACTAAAGTAAACCATTTAGCAGATAAAAAAATGAAATCACTATTAAACATGTGTGCATTAAGTGTGAAAAAATATGATAAAGAAATCGCTGAATATTACCAAAGAAAGCTACTTGAAGGAAAGAATCCAATGTTAATAATGAACAATATCAGATGTAAAATTTTAAGCCGTGTTTTCGCTATTGTTGAAAGGGGAACACCTTATGTGAATTTACAAAAATTTGCTGCTTAATTTTTTTACTTTTTATTTGGTTTTTATCATAGAATGCGCGTACGGGGAAACAGGAGCCAAGGTAAATGGAAAAAAACATTGGTTTTGGACTTGGCAAAATGATGAACTAACTTTTATTGTGCATTCTGACAGCAGGGGAACAATAACTATTGAAAACAATTTCCCCAATGGAT
>JALYPI010000180.1 GCA_030856445.1 Bacteroidota bacterium | reverse complement strand
GGAGAATTCACTTACTTTAACCAGATGCCGAGGAACAAAATCGTGCGCTTAAATTCTGATGGTTCACTAGATAATTCATTCAATACAGGAACAGGATTTGATTATGCAGTCCTTGCAATCTCCATTCAAGGTACTAGTAGTATAATGGTAGGAGGTGATTTTTATAACTTTAATGGAAATTCTTGCAAAAGAATTGCTCGCATAAATACAAATGGCTCTTTAGACACCTCCTTTAACCCAGGAACTGGATTTGATAGTCCGGTTGAAACAATTGCCCTTCAAGCTGATGGTAAAATAATTGCGGGAGGATGGTTTACGTACTTTAACGGAACTGCAAGAAGCAGAATTGCACGGCTAAATAGCAATGGGACATTAGATACGACATTTAATATAGGAGCTGGGTTCAACGATTTTGTTTTTTCTGTTTCGCTTCATAATAATGGCAATATAATAGTAGGAGGACGTTTTACATCTCTGAATGGATTATGGAGGCATAATATAGCAAGACTGTTTGCCACAGATCCACCTTTTCAATATTCACATCATGCAAAGGGATCAGTATATGCAGATTTGAACACTGATTGTATCAAGCAAATAACTGACATTGGCCTTCCTTTCACGTTAGCTACGGTCCCTTCTTATAGCTATGCCTATTCTGACAGTTCAGGTGAATATTCGTTAGGTATAAATGACTCCATAAATTATTTGATAATCCCCATTATTCCTCAGCGTCTTCAACATTTTGTCAGTAATCCCTGTCCTGCAAATTATTCAGTCTTATTAGACGTTACACATCCACAAGATACTGCCGGATTTGATTTTGGTTTTGATTATGACCCATGCCATCAGTTAAGAGTAGATGTAGGAAGCAGTCGAAGAAGAAGATGTTTTTTAAATACAACTAGTGTTTATTATACAAATGAAGGAATCATACCCGCTAATGGAGTAGAAGTAATAGTAAAAATGCCTGAATATGTAATACCCATCTCAGCTTCTATTCCCTATATCTGGAATACAACTGATAGCACAATGATTTTTAATATCGGCACTCTTAATGATAATCAATCCGGAACTATCACCATCATTGATTCTGTTGCATGTATGAATGGAATTACCGGCCTTACGCAATGTACAAAAGCTTGGATAACTCCTCCAAACTCCTGCATTATGAATGATACTGTAGGTTCAGCTTGGGATAAGTCTTCAATATTGGTAGAGGGAAACTGTGTAAATGATACAGTGGTTTTTGTGATTTATAATACTGGAAATCCAGGAGATGGAGACATGACAACACCAAGCCAATGCCGAATTTACGCTGATAATGCCCTGATGCAAACCATTCCTTTTCAAATAAACGGAGGAGATAGTTTGGTAATTACAATAGTTTCTGGAGGGGCAACTATAAGGCTTGAAGCAGATCAACATCCTGGGCATCCAGGCAATAGCCATCCTAATGAAACCATTGAAGCTTGTGGTTTCAGTATTACGGGCACTTTTAGCATAGGTATGGTTAATCTTGCACCACAGGATGATCAGGATTTGCACGTGGAAATCGAATGCTTACAGATTATTGACAGTTATGATCCCAATGATAAAAATGTTACTCCTGCTGGTGTAGGACCAAACAAAATTGTAATGCCAGGTACACTACTTGACTATACCATTCGCTTTCAAAATACAGGTAGCGATACTGCTTACAAAGTGGTAGTGATAGATACTCTTTCTTCCTTTCTGGATATTTCAACCTTGGAATTGGGTACGTCTTCTTTCCCTTATACATTCAGTATGAGCGGAGCAGGAAGTCCAGTACTTAATTTTTCTTTTAATGACATCAACCTTACAGATACTATGACCAGTGAAGTTAACAGTCATGGTTTTGTTAAGTTTAAAATTGCACCTTTTGACACTGTTCCTCTTGGTACAATAATTGAAAATTTCGTTGACATCTTTTTTGATTACAACCTTCCTATCCGAACAAATACAATTTCAATAAAAATTGACAGCCTTACTTATACTAATACGGATCTTGCAGAAGTTTTAACTCATCCTATTCTTAATCCTTATTATTGTGAAGGAGATTCAGTTAGTTTTGAGGCAGTTTTTACTGGAAATAACCTAACTTATCAATGGTTTAAAAATGGCTTGGAAGTTATTGGGGCAACTACAAATACATTGTTAATTGATCCTATTTCTGTTTCAAATACAGGGTATTATTACTGTCGTGCTTCTGGTCATTTAAATTTAGCCAATACAATAGAGTTAATGATGAATGTAAAAGAACATACTTTCGCAGTTAAAACAGAAACAGCATGTGAAACTTACACTCTTAACAATCAAACATATACGACAAGTGGAACTTATACTCAATTGATTCAAAATGCTGCTGGTTGTGATAGCACTATTACATTAAATCTTACAATTGATAATAGCACTACTTCATCATTGACAGAAACAGCATGTGAAACTTATACTCTTAACAGCCAAACTTATGCAATAAGTGGAACTTATACACAGCTGATTCAAAATGCCGCTGGTTGCGATAGCACCATTACACTAAATCTTACTATTGACAATAGCACTGCTTTATCATTGACAGAAACAGCATGTGAAACATATACTCTTAATAGCCAAACCTATACAACAAGTGGAACTTACACTCAGTTGATTCAAAATGCTGCTGGTTGTGATAGCACTATTACACTCAATCTTACAATTGGTAATAGTACTACTTCATCATTGACAGAAACAGCATGTGAAACTTACACTCTTAACAGTCAAATATATACAACAAGTGGAACCTATACTCAAATGTTAACAAATGCAACAGGGTGTGATAGTACTATTACCTTAAATCTTACAATTGGTAATAGTACAATTTCAACACTTAATGAAATAGCTTGTGAAAACTATTCCTTAAATGGCCAAACCTATACAACAAGTGGTACCTATACTCAAATGTTAACAAATGCATCAGGGTGTGATAGTACTATTACCTTAAATCTTACAATTGGTAATAGTACTACTTCAACAATTAATGAAACTATTTGTAAAAGTTATAATTTAAACGGTCAAATTTATATTACAAGTGGAACTTACACTCAAACTTTAACCAGTGCCAGCGGGTGCGATAGCACAATAACACTTAATTTAATTATAAATACTGTTGATACTTCAGTTGATCAAAATAATGTAATGCTTACAGCCACACCTACCGGAGCTTTTTATCAGTGGCTGGATTGTGATAACAGCTTTTCTGTTATAGTAGGAGAAATTAATCAATCCTATTCAGCTTCTACTGATGGAAGTTATGCAGTCATGGTTACCCAAAACAATTGCTCGGATACTTCCTACTGTTATGCAATTACAGGAACAAGTATTAAAGAAAATACAAGTGGCAATAGAATAGTAATATATCCTAATCCCACAAGTGGAAACATAACTCTTGTTTCTGATTTGCATTTAAATAAAGCAAGAGTAAAAATCATAACCCTAACTGGGCAGGTAATTTTTGAAAAGGATAATTTGAACGGTAACAGTTTTAATTTTGATATAAGCAAACAAGCTAGAGGAGTTTACTTTATGGAGATTAATCATAAAGATGCTATAACTCGATTGAAACTAATTGTAAATTAACACTCTTCAAATGGTTGTACAAGACTAGGTTAAAATCTGGTGCTGAGATTGAACTGCTAATATTCAACAATTTGGGTCAGTAATTAATTATAAATAATAGATTTGATTAAGGCCCAAATGAGGAAGGATAGTTACCTTTTTCTTTTTTTGACATTAAGAAAGAAAAAGACCTTATGAAAGACCAAGAAATTATTCAAACTATCCGAAAGGGAAAAGCAGAAAAGCCAACTTTTTGTCAAGTCAATAAAATCAATTTTTAACTGAGAAATAAAAGACAGTTTTCTTCTTTGGGTTTTCTTTTTAAGCTTAGCAAGTATACTCAATTGTCAATTATAAAGGGTATGCTTTTATACTTTAGTCCCTTTCTGGAAAATGAAATTTCTGCCAATAAACTTTTTTTTGGCTTCTGTTTTCTGATCAAAAATAAAATTTCCAAGACTGTAATAAATAGGCTTGTTTTGATAAAGCTCCCTCTTCATCTTTTATATAATCTGAATGGAAAATAAGGCAGAATTATTAACAGGATATTAAGGTAATTAAAAGGAATTTTAAAATACTCTGTATCGTATCCCCCCGGGCAACTACACCCTAGCCATAAAGCAACTAATCTAATTGAACTTATTCTCTTGTAATTGAAGGTTTTGCGGAAAGAGCTCATGTAATTTATTGACTTTATGATCAGCGATTTTGTTAAGCACCTCTGACAGCCATTCCATTGGATTTACACCATGGAGTTTACATGTACCGGTAAATGA
>JALYPI010000176.1 GCA_030856445.1 Bacteroidota bacterium | reverse complement strand
GACCAAATGGAAGGAAATCACAAAATCAAAATCGATGGATCTCAATTAAGCCTTGCTGAAGGTATGTATTTGGTGACTTTTAAAACTCCTGAAACATCTGTCTATTTTAAAATAATTTTTAAAAAATAAAAAAAGTATTCCCTATTGATTATTAACGAAAACCATATGCATAAAAAAATATTTTTATACCTGATTTTTATAATTCCCATTTTACTAGTAAGCCCCTTATCGGCAGCAATAATTTCTAGCAACTCGGTAACAGGAAATTGGTCAGCCGGCTCATCATGGGTTGGCGGAGTTGTACCAGGAATTAATGACGATGCAATTATTGTAAGTGGTGCAAACATAACTCTTAATGGAAATTATAGCATTAATTCGGTTCAAATAAACGGAGGAGGAACTTTTAATGCTTCAAGCAATACTTTAACAGTATATGGAAACTGGACAATAAATGGAAACTTTTTAAGAGGTACCAGTACAGTTAGATTTAATGGAACAGGAGGACAATCCATGGCAGGAAGCGGTACGGTTAATTTTCATCATATTATTATAGACAATAATAATGGAGCTGCTGGCATGGGGGTAACAGCACATACTATCACCACTGCTATTTATGGTAATTTTACACAAAACGGAGTATTTAACCGGAATTTTGGGAAAATTATTTTTGGCGGAACTACTGTGGTATCTGGAGTAACCAGTTTAATTCTTCACGATGTTGATATTTTATCCGGAGCTATACTTAATGGAGCAACAGGTATTTCGGGGGGCTCTTCTGATATTTATTTTACCGGTCATTGGAATAATATGGGAACTTTCAATCCAGGCACAGGAACAGTTAATGTTCAGTATTCTTCCTCTTATGCTACTCAAAACATTTCCCAGGGAAACAGTCCTTTTTACAATCTTACTATTAATAAAAATGTTAATGTAGCTCCCCTGAGTAATATTACTGTTCAAAATAATTTTACTATTCAAGTTGGAAATTGGAATGCAGGAGGATTTACACTAAATGTAAGCGGTAATTTTAATAATATGGATACCTTTTCTGCTGGCACCGGAATGGTTTTATTAAATGGAACGGGAAACCAAAACATAACAACCGGGGGTAGTTTCTTATATAATTTCAGAATTAACAAATCCTCAGGTAGTGCTTATCAAGGTTCAAATATTCAAGTAACAAATAATCTTAACCTTACCTCAGGAATATTACACACCTATACTATATCCTCCATCTTATTTCAAATCTATATTTCAAATAATTCAGGCACTTCTATAACAGGTGGTTCTACCAATAGTTTTGTTGTTGGTAATTTAAGAAGAGCTGTAATAGTAAATCCTGAAAATTATAATTTCCCTATTGGTGTAATAAACACTTTTCCATACAAATACCGGCCAGTAACATATAATCAAAACAATTCCAATGGAGCTGCCTGGGTCAATATGATTGCAGACACAATTGTTTCAACAAGTGGAAATACAGCGGATTGGTTTGTAAAAATCACTACTAACACAGGAAACCCATCGGGAACAATAACTATGAAGTATGATCTTGGAAATGATTTCTCTTCTTTTACACAAGAATGCGTTCTTTCAATTATTCGAGGACAGGCAACACCAGCATCAAACTTTAACCACATTTTAAATACTACTATTGCTCCGGGAGGAGGACCAAATGGAAGCATAACTTCAGAGCTTCCATTAACATTGAATCCTTTTGGTTATATTGTAGGAGTGCCACTTCCAAGTTCTGTAGGCACTTCGATTTGTGCAGGCTCAACTGCTACTTTGTCAGCAAATTTTCCTACAGGAAGTACTCACTTTAATTGGTATCAAACTCCAACTGGAGGTACACCTTTGCTAATAGATAGCAGCATGTTTGTTACTCCAAATTTGTACGCTACTACTACTTATTATCTGGAATATTATAATTCACTTACTAATTGCGCCACTTCACGTATTCCTATTACAGTAACAGTTACTCCCGGGCCAAGCTCTACTTTTAGTCTACCCGATACTGTTTGTTTAGGAGAAAACATACTTGTAACATTTTTAGGAACTATTAGCAGTACTGCTACTTATTATTGGGATTTTGATGGAGGAATCCTTGTTAATGGATCAGGTTCTTCCAACCATGAAGTTTACTGGAATAGTCCGGGATTTAAAAATATTACTTTAACTGTCAGTGATAATCCTTGCAGCTCGATTTTAACTTTAAATACAATAGAAGTAGCACCTACACCTTCAGCAGCTACAATCACACCTTCAAGTTATGCCGTATGTGAAGGAGAAGAAGTTACAATAACTGCTTCCGGATCTACAGGTAGTAATATGGTAAATTATAATTTTTATGACTCCTTAACAGGAGGCAATATAGTGGGCATTTCTCCCCTTCTTGTTACTCCATCAGAAACAACTACCTATTATCTTGAAGTTATTAATAATTATGGATGCAAAAGCTCCCCAGACAGAGATTCCATTACGATAATTATTTATCCTGCTCCTGTTGTTTATACCGATTATAATGAGGATGTTACGATTTGTTATGGAATGGATACTTCGCTATATTTGGTTGTCCAGCCTCCTCCTGCAGTTAGCGTTTTTTGGTGGGATAGCGAAACGGGTGGTAATTTTCTAACTAGTGGTGATACGCTTCTTACAGGCACTTTGTATCAAGATGCAACTTTTTGGGTAGAGGCAGTTACGGTTTATGGTTGTACTAATGGGGGAAGAATACCCGTATCGGTAGATATTATGCAGCTACCGGTTTCAACAATTGAATCTAATATGGAATATAACACTGCTTATGTCGGACAGGAGGTTAAAATTACAGCAAGCCCAACAACAAACCCATTATATGAATTTTATGTCAACAATGAATTACTACAATCTGGAAACGATTATGAATTCACAACTTATACTTTGAAAGATGGTGATGTAATTAGTATTCTTACAGAAACTGATCAGTGCAGAGGAATCATTTCTGATTCAATCGTATTCAAAATTGTTCCAATAGCCAATGCTTTCACTCCCAACGGAGATGGGATTAATGATGTTTTTTTAAACAAAATGGACCTTATTATCATGAATAGATGGGGGCAAGAATTGTATAGAGGATTTGATGGTTGGGACGGCACCTTTAACGGGAAAAAAGTAAGTTCTGGAACTTATTATTATATCTATAAAATGATAGGGTCAAACGGAGAGGAAATTTTACAAAACGGAGCATTAATGTTAATAGAATGAAAAATTTAAGAATTTTTAAAAGGGTTGGAATGCGTATCTTTTTTGTTTGTTTTTCACTTATAGCTACTGTTAATGCGCAATCACTTTTACAAAAAGCAGATACAGCTTTTGCCCACAAGGAATATTTTACTGCCATTGAATTATATCAAAAAGTATTGAAAAAAGAGCAATTCAATGATAACACAAAAACCATTTATTATAAGATGGGATCTTCTTATTCTTCAATCAACAATTATGAAGAAGCGCGTATATGGATTGAAAAAGCCATGGAAAATGGATATGCTGAACTACAAGTTTATTTATTATATGGGGACATGTTGCTTTTATCTGGACAATATGAAGCAGCTAAATCTGCTTATGTACATCACTTAGAAAAAAACTGGACTAAGGAGGTAGAGCATAAAATAGCTTGTTGCAATTTTGCACTTTCAGGCAAAAAATCTGAAATACCTTATGAGGTTAAAAATGAAGAGGAAATAAATTCTTTATATAGTGAATATGGATTAGCTATAGTAAAAAACAAACTTGTTTTTTCTTCTTCCAGGATTGATGAAAAAGGGGGAAAGTTTGATAATTATACCGGGCAAGGGTTTTCTGATATTTATGAAACAGAATTTGTTGTTGAAAAAGAAAAATGGAACAAACCGACCAAATTAAAAGGTGGTGTTAATACAAAATTTAATGATGGGACCTTTGCCTTTAATGAAAAAAGCAACACAGGATATTTTATGCAATGCAATGGAGAAAAAGGGAAAAAAGAAAATTGCAATATTTTTTATTCCAAACTAAATGAAAAAAACAATTCCTGGAGCACGGCAGAACAGTTTGATTTTTCTCATGAAAATTTCAGTACTGGTCACCCTTCTGTTACAACTAATGGAAACACTCTTTATTTTGTTTCTGATATGCAGGGAGGGATGGGAGGTAAAGACATTTGGGTAATAAAAAGAAAAGATAATGTATGGGGCGAACCAATAAATTTAGGGGCACCTATAAACACAAGCGGAAATGAAATGTTTCCGCATATAGTTGATGATACTCTTTTATTATTTTCATCAGATGGGCATCTTGGTTTTGGTGGGCTGGACATTTTCTATTCCAAAATTAAGGGCGATTCCTATAGTACACCGGAAAACATGCTTGTACCAATTAATTCCAGTGGAGATGATTTTGGAATTATCCTTACACAAAACTCAATTTTAAACGGATATTTTTGCTCTAATCGTAAAGGAGGAAAAGGGGAAGACGATATTTATTCTTTTAAAAGAGCTGCTATTATTCTAAACGCTATTGGGGTAATTGTTGATTCCGAATCAAACAAAGGAGTTAGCAAAGTTATGGTTTACTTTAAAGGTAGCGATGGCAGTATTGACTCTACCCTTACCAATTCAAAAGGAGAGTTTAATTTTATGGACTTAAAACCTGGACTAGAATATATTGTAACTGCTGTTAAAGATGGTTTTTTTAATGACTCAAAGGATCTTTCCACAGAAGGAGTAAAGGAAAGTGCAGAATTTTCAAAAGCAACAGGAATTGATCTTGATTTTGGATTGTTAAAGATTACAAAGAAAGAAATTATTATTCCCCACATTTTTTATGATTTTAACAAGTCGGAATTAAAGTTGGATTCAAAAAAAGAATTAGATAAGCTTGCCAGAATACTAAAGGAAACACCTGAAATATTTGTACAAATAAATTCTCATACAGATGAAGTCGGATCGGAGGATTACAACATGAAACTATCCATAAAACGAGCCCAAAATGTTGTTGATTACCTTATTTCAAAAGGAGTTGATAAAAACAGGTTGGCCGCCAAAGGTTATGGAGAATCTCAACCTTTGAAAAAGAAGGCACAATCAGAAGAAGATCATCAAACAAATAGAAGAACTACATTAAAAGTAATTAAAAACTGACCCTTATGAATAAATTTTACTTAGCGCTATTTTTACTTTTGCCTTGCTTTTCTTTTGCACAAAATGACTTTCAATTTAGCCACTTTATGTATAATGAAAGCGTATTTAATCCTGCAGCTGCTGGTAATTCTGACAAAATAATTACCTCACTCACTGCACGGCAACAATGGATTGGTGTTGACAATCCACCTTCTTCACAATTCTTGAATGCACATACTTATATTGATAAAATTAAAGGAGGAATTGGCTTAGCACTTGTAAACGATCGTGTCGGTTTTGAAAACACACTTAACTTTAAACTTAATTACTCTTACCATTTACGTTTATCTGAACTTGCAACACTTTCAGCTGGCTTATCCGCTGGATTTATAAATAAAAAATTAGATGGAAGTAAACTTGTATATGAGCAAGGAGGAGACCCTTTTGCAATAGTAAATGGAACCAGTGTTTTTAAGCCCGATTTTGGGTTTGGAATGGAGTTTAATATGGCAAAATTCACTACTGGCATTTCTTCAACACATATAAATAATGCATTAAAAACCTCAACAATTTTTAATAACCCAAGACATTATTTCCTTTATGCTAAATATAAAATTTCAGCAGGTGATGATTTTTTAATTATTCCAGCTGTTCTTTTAAAAAGCAGTGAATTTATTCATCAGTATGAATTAAATACTAACGTTGTTTATCTTGATAAATTCCGATTGGGAGTAACATACAGATATAAGGAATCAATCGTTGGACTTATAGGAATGGACATTACCGATGAACTTAGAATTGGATATTCTTATGATTTTAATGCGCAACCAGTAAGGTCATACAGCAGTGGATCTCATGAAATAATGCTTATGGGAACATTCAAAGGATTTAATACTAAAAAATATAACTACAAATCACCTCGATTCTTTAATTGATAATTAAAAATTAGTTTAAACTATAAAATTAATTAGAATGAAAAAAAATGCTCTGCTTTTCGCCCTATTGATTTCAATACAAATCACTTCGTCTTTATATGGACAGGAAATAAAAAAAATAAATACATATTATGATAACGGCACAAAAAAGGAAACCTATCAGGTAGATGAAAAAGGGTTAAAGCAAGGTATTTATACTATTTATCATACAAACGGTGAGAAAAGTCTGCAGATTGAATTTAAAAACGGACTAAAGAATGGACAATGCACTGCCTGGCATGAAAACGGAAAAGTAAAAGAGGAGTCCTCTTTTATTGAAAATAAAAAACAACGAAAATATGTTTTTTATGATGAGTTAGGTAATGTATTGGAACAAGGAAAATAAAGAATATAAATAATCTAAAAGGATTTTATTTTTTAAATCTCTCATTTATTCTTCCCTTTACCAATAACAACAATATTTCCAACCATTCCCATATCGCAATGAGGAATACAGAAATATTTAAAAGTCCCCGTATCAGTAAATACATATGTAAATGTTCCTTTAACCTTTAGTTCTCCTGAGTTCCATTTCCCATCTGCAACACAAGGACTGCCGCTGGTTGTTGTATGTGGATTCCTGGTCATATTAATCCATTGCACTGTATCTCCTTTTTGAATTGAAATCGTATTTGGCTCAAATGCAAAATCTGTTACTTGAATTGTATGAACCTGTGCTGATGCAGAGCATATGCCTAATAAAGCAACGACTAAACTTAATATTATCTTTTTCATTTTTTTGTTTTTTATTGATTTAATTTTCTTTATTTAATCTTAATTTTATATGTATTCAATTGTTTTTAAAGGTCATGCCGATTAAACTGAATTATATGCATTGTGTTTCCCGATAAATCGGGACAAATAGTGCACAGCAAGTGCATGGCTATTCCACTTGAATTAAAATAACTTTTTCAAAACAAAATAAATTATCCATCCTATTACAACAACAGCTAATACGATAATAAGCACCTCAACTAAATCACCTCCACCTAATAATGACCATAAAAGATTAGTTTTCATTTTTTTAAACTTTTTACTGAATTAATAAATTTTCACCTCCTGTAGTTTCAGGATAAAAAAAATTAATCCCTACTGTTTTTTGTTGTTTTATTTTATTTTTTTAAAATTCTCGTTTTAAAAATGTTTTATCAAAAAAAGATCTTTTTTATTTTTTTCTTTTATGTATTTGTTTAATAATGACTTAAGTGAGTCCAGATAGGATGACAAGGAGTGGTAGTTTACCACTGGATGCTCTTGTAATGTTTGTGGATCATCCTCTCCTCCTGTATAGTAATTATATTCTTCAAGTTCATAAAGCAATTCAGGATACTTTTCCTGAATAATTGTACTTAATTCCACAATCTTCTTTATTAATTCTCTTTCTTCGGGTTTCATAGTTAATTTTGTGAATGATTATTTATTTTATAATCAATTATAATACCTTAAAAAACGAAAATTTTCGCATTTAAAATGAGAAGTAAACTATTTGAATAGTCTTAAGCATTATGAAGTTGATGAAATAGGCTATTAATTAAAAAACTAAAGAATGCCTATTCTTAAATTAATGATTAAAGTAGGTCATTGACTTTTGAATATTTATAGAATAATATGGGGTAAGATTCTAAACAAAAAAAGCCTCGCAATGCGAGGCTTTTAATAATAAATTGGCATTTATTTTTACTGTACAATTATTCTATTAGTAACAGTGCCGATTTCTGAAACTATTTGAATAAAATATACTCCTTTTGCGTAGGAAGAAACATCAATGGTTTTGGAATAAATTTCTGAATTCAAGCTACTTTCATTAAATAGTAATTTACCATCAGCTGAAATAATACGTACTTTTATTTTCTCTGAAGATGTATTTACAAAACTAATATTAAGTTGATCACGTACTGGATTAGGAGCTATTAAGAGATTTTTAACCACCGGAATGTTTTGTATACCAGTACAAACATCTACAATAACAGACTCATTAGCACTTGCGCTACAGTTGTTTCCATCAGTATAAGAGTAGGTAATTGAATGAGTACCTACTCCAGCTATAGAAGGATCAAAAGTACCACTAACTACTCCATTGCCTGAATATGTTCCTCCGGCAGGAGTACCTCCGCTTAAGTTAAAAGCAGGAGCAGTACTGCAAACATCAAGAAAAGTTCCCAAAGTAACAATTGGATCAGCATCTATAACAACAGTAATAGAAGCAGATGCAAAGGGACATGATCCTGAAGCGGCAATTGTATTAGTAACTGAATAAGATCCTGGAGTGCTATTTAAAAGATCAATTAAACCTGTCCCAGAATTAATGGACAATCCAATTGAAGAGCTAAACGTACCTGCACTCGCACCAGTACCATATATAGGTGTAGGATTAGTTCCAGAAGTACAATAATTTGAATTTGAGTAGGAGAAGTTTGCATCAGTAGCAGTAGTAATGTTCAATGTTTGTGTACTTGTATTAGGACAAGCACCTGTTGTAGTATAGCTTATAATATAAGAATTTGTAGCGCTTGCAACAACATCAATTTCTCCTGTAGTGGAATTAGCAAATACTAAACCTGTAGGGCTGGCGCTAAAAGAACCTGAGCTAGAAACAGTTGGAGTAACATTTGCACTTCCATCACAAACTGTATTTGATGGATATGTAAAAGTAGCATTATCCAAAGGAGTTACTGTAACTGTTACCTGGGAAGTACTAGAACAACCATTTGATGTGCCTGTTACTGTATAAGTTGTAGTTGCAGTCGGACTTGCTGTTACACTAGCTCCAGTTGCAGAAGTTAAACTTGATGATGGAGACCAACTATAAGTTGTACCTCCAGAAGCTGTTAAAGCAGTGTTTCCTCCTGAACAAATTGTAGAACTTGAAGCAGAAGAACTAATAGTTGGATTAGGATTTACTGTAACTGTTATTTGAGTAGAACTTGAACATCCATTTAAAGTATAAATTACTGTATAATTGGTCGTGATAGTAGGCGATACTGTAATGCTTGCTGTAGTCGCTCCTGTATTCCATGAATAAGTTCCTCCTGTTATTGAAGAAATTGCAGTAACCGTAGCGCTTTGTCCAGAACAAATTACAGGAGAATTAGCAGTAACTACTGGAGTAGGGTTTACTGTTACAGCTGTTGTATAATTATCTAAACAACTTGACCACAATCCACCTAATGTATATAATATAGGATTGTGAGTTGCAGCTGTACTATAAGTATAGCTCGTGTTTGCTGACCAAATAAACGGTTGTGATCCAGTCATGTTATATGCATAACTTGAATCAGGAACTGATTGAAAGTACGTTTTAAATCGATTGAAATTATAAAATCTACTAGACAAGATACTGCTTGGGGTAGTAGTACTACTGAAATTCAAAGCTGTACCTAAGCAAACAGAAGGTGGTGTTACAACAAAATTAGTGTTTATTGAATATGATACCTTTGCTGCAACAAGCATTTCAAAATCATAAGGTCCACCTGTAAAACCAGATGTTAAAGTTGGTACACTTACCCAGTTTCCAGAGGAACTTGTATAATAAGAGGACCTGATTTTTGACAAGCCTTCGTCATAAATCTGCCCTGGAAGACTGTTATTAATATAAAATTCAACAATTCCACCTGCACTTGTTGGTCGGATTACTACAGCATAATTATTAGAAACTGTAACTGCACTTGCAAAATTAGCTTGTCTGTAATTATATAAAGTATCTGAAATAGTAATGTTCGCAAAGGCAATTTCAGTAGTTGGATTATTGTTTACATCTACATTATATATGGATGCCCTAAGCACTAAATTTGCTGTACTTGTAGGAGCTCTACGACCAAACACTTCAACACCACTAACGCTTAAAGAGGAGCCGCTTAACAAATATGCTTGCGACATATATTCAGCATCAACTGTCCATAGTTCAAATATATTGAAATTACTTGCTCCCAGCACTTGTTCTTTCATTTGAGGATATCTTAAAGTATCCTGGCACAAAAGTGTTTTGTTAGCACCAATATTATTTGATGAAACTTTGTTTGTTAGAGCTGATACATTTGGGGCAGGAACAATTTGGCTCTTAATTGTGTTTTGTCCCCAAACAAGTGCACCCGTACTAAACATAAGTGCAAATAGTAAACTTTTTTTCATGTTTTTTTATATTAATTTTTACAAAAATAATCCATTTATTTGTAAATGTAAATACCTGGGTGCTAATTTTTTAAAATATCTTTGTGCTTTCTAAAATCAAATCTAAAAATGATTTTTTTGCTGAGTCAAGAAGAAAAAAAAGAGCCTTAGAATTACTTTCAAGGAGAAAGTTAAAAAGCTGCAATATTTATTTTCTCTAAATAAATAGTAAATGTTAATTTAATCTCTCTCAAAAAACCTTATACACATTACCTTATATTAACTAATTAATGAAAGACCAAATAATAAAACTTCAAAAAGCATCAGAATTATTAGAACCATTACCATATATTAGGGAGCAGGTGAGAAGTAGTGTTATTAATTATACCGAAGATTTTCTTGAGTCTTTAAAACAACAAAAAGCATTTACATTAGATGAAAACAAAGGAGCCGGAATTTACAATTACCCTCCAACGGAAGAACCTGTTGAAATTGACCTTTTAATTGATGGTTTAAAAAACAGTATAGATAAGCCTGCTTTAAATCCTGCATCTGCCGGACACTTGGGTTATATTCCAGGGGGAGGTTTATATTATTCTGCTCTGGGTGATTATATTGCTGATATAACAAACCGTTATGCAGGAATTTTCTTTGCTTCCCCCGGAGCAGTAAGAATGGAAAACATGTTACTCAAATGGATGTCAGAAATAGTGGGTTATCCATTAGAGTCAGGGGGGAATTTAACATCCGGAGGCAGCATTGGTAATTTAACTGCTATTGTTACAGCCCGTGATAGCTTTAATCTAAAAGGAAAAGATCTGGAAAAAAGCGTGATTTATTTTACCCGTCAAACTCATCATAGTATTGATAAAGCTATCCGAATTGCAGGTCTGGGTGAATGTATTATCCGTTATGTTCCTGTTGATTCCTATTACAGGCTTAATTCTCAAAAACTTGAAGAAGCAATCAAAACAGACAGATTAAATGGATTGAATCCCTGGATGGTAATTGCCTCTGCCGGAACTACTGATACCGGAGCGGTTGATCCGGCAGTTGAAATAAGTGGTATAGCATCAAAATACAATCTTTGGTTTCACCTGGATGGAGCTTATGGTGCCTTTTTTAATTTAAGCAATGAAGGCAAAAAAATATTAAAGGGATTAAATGAATCCGATTCCATTGTTATGGACCCTCATAAAGGTTTATTCCTCCCTTATGGTACTGGTGCAGTTTTGATAAAAAACAGGCAACAAATGGCTAAGTCACATCAATATAATGCAAATTATATGCAAGATACCCTTTCTTCTATAGATGAACTTTCACCTGCTGACCTCTCTCCTGAATTATCAAAACATTTCAGGGGAATGAGACTATGGTTGCCTATAAAACTACTGGGATTAAAACCGTTTAGAGCTGCCCTTGATGAAAAAATATTGCTTGCCAGGTACTTTTATGAAAAAATTTCTCAAATCCCGGGTTTTGAAGTCGGCAATTATCCGGATTTATCCGTAGTTACTTATCGGTATATACCTAAAAAAGGGGATGCAAATGAATTTAATAAAAAACTGGTTGAAGAAATCCAAAAAGACGGAAGAGTATTTATTTCTTCCACTGTTTTAAATGAAAAATTTATGCTCCGCCTTGCTGTCCTTTCATTCAGAACTCACCTTGACACTATTGATCTTGCTCTTGAATTGTTGAAAGAAAAAGCAAATTTCCTTGAGAAGCAATTTTGATTTTCTTTTATGCTGATTTGTCCATTAAAAACAAAGGTCAATTTAAATTTGTAAAGGCTAAATCAAAAGAAATGTTGCTTTGATAACAAAATAAAAATTTAATTATTGATTTGAACTTTTTCAGAAATCGTCAAAAACTGAATTTCAATGTCCTTTACTTGAAATGAACAACCTGATGGATTCCATAGATATAGTGAAATTGAATCCCCTAAAAGAGTTGGAGGGATTTGCATTAAAGCATTGTGTTTTGTCCAACTGCTAACATTTCCAAATCTTTGTTTTGAGGAATGATATAATTGTTGCTCATTATTTGTAAGTACAATTACTACTTCTTCGCTGTCTTTAAGATAACAGGAAGCGT
Source organism: Bacteroidota bacterium (assembly GCA_030856445.1). GTDB lineage: Bacteria > Bacteroidota > Bacteroidia > JACCXN01 > JACCXN01 > JACCXN01. Next base: position 2,557 of record JALYPI010000176.1, on the reverse strand, counting down.
TAATATGAGTTGATTCTAGTTCCTCTATTTTAATCTTAATTAACGGGGAATATTCTGACTTCTCTGAAAAGCATAAAATATTGCTTGTTCCATTAGGATTGCAAGTAAAATTCCTAAATTCCAAATCTTTTTCTAAAAGTTCTATTCTTGAAAAATGAAATTCAGTTAAAGTGTCAATAGTAACTACATTAACTGCATCAATCCCATCCATAACCATTTCTTGTGGAAAGTTTAAATATAACGATAGGTTTTGAGAAGGGTGAAGATATCCAAAAGAATCCCAATAAGCTGCCTTTGTCATTGCTCCCCAATGTATTGCTCCTGTTTTATATTGCTGATGCTGAAAAAAATTAAGAAACAAGCCTAGACAAAGTACAATGCCTAATATTGCTTTGCCATAAATCCTTTGTTTTATAATCCAGTCAATAAATAGCGCTAGGGGTAAACTTAATATAGGGTATAAATGAATAAAGGCACGGTTGCCAAAACCTACATACCACCAACACCACCACGACACAACAAAGTAGGTGTAAATTGGAAATATAATTAAGCACAACATCCTGAATTCTGAAGCTTTTTTTCTTTTAAATAAAAGAAACCCTAATAAACTTAATCCTATTAAAGGACTATAAATTAACCAACCATTACGATAACTAAATATGCTTTTTAAATAATTAGGATTGCCGAAAAAAAACTGTTCCCCAGAATAGGAAAAAAACAAAAAACTGCCAGAAATAAATTTAAAATAAATTAGCTGTGGAAGCAGTACAAGGAAAAAACAAAACAGCATATAAACAATCGCGTATTTCTTTAACCAAAATAATTGAAAACGATGTTTTAATTCATCCAATGAGTTTATCTTATATAAAAGCAGGAACAAAATGAATAGTCCGTCAATAGGTCTTATTAAAGTCATCATTCCTGCAGACAAACCAATTAAAACCGTCCATTTTTTTTGGGGTAGGGTAATCCATTTTATTGAGGAATACATAAATATTGATATAACTGCTAAACTATAACCATGAGGAAAGGCCATATCATAACTAAAATAATTCAGTGAATTTGTACCTAAAAACAGGACAAAAAGCGTTAGAGCTGTTATATGGTCAGAAAAGTGTAGAAGTAAAATTTTGCTCAGGAAATACAAGCCTATTATCAGGAAAACAAAGGAGCTTAAAATCAGTGCAATTTTATATGGAATGCTAAATCCATCAGCATCATAATCAGTAACATGAGCTATTAAATGAGCAACTAGAAAAAAAGGACTATACAAAATGGATAATCCACAGGTGTATTTTATATATCGGGTACCTTGTTCATTTTGAAAAAACCATACTTGTGATTCTCCACTTTTATAATAAATCGTATCGTTTTTAAATTTTAAATCCTTATGAATAAAAATTGCAGGAAGGTAGGCATAATAACCCTTTACATCACTTGATATCACTGCCTTTTCATCTTGCCACCTTTTGTCGTTTAGATGAAAAAACAAAACAATTGCCAGTATGCTAATGATACTTATTTTTGTATAAATTATACGTCCAGTTGTTTCCACAGATAATGGTTGATTATAAAAATCACAAGAGTAAAAAACTGAGAAACCTGTTTCCTACTCTTTGATAAAAAATTTAAAGTGAACTGTTACAGTTTTATGCAAACATTTTTAGGTTCAGTAAAAAACTCTAATGCTTCAAAACCACCTTCCCTACCCACTCCTGAACTTTTCACACCTCCAAAAGGGGTCCGCAAGTCTCGAAGAAGCCAACAGTTAATCCAAACAATACCTGAATGGAGCTTATTGGCCATACTGTGAGCACGGGTAAGGTTTTCCGTCCATAAAATGGAGGCAAGCCCATACTGAGTACTGTTTGACCATGATAAAACCTCATCTTCTGTATCAAAAGGCATAATAGTAACAACGGGGCCAAAAATTTCTTCCTGATTTGTGCGGCAATTAGAAGGCAAACCCTCTATAATAGTAGGTTTTATAAACCATCCATCTTTACATTCTCCCTCTGGTATGAACTGCTGTCCCCCTGAAATTACTTTTCCTCCTTCTTCTTTTGCCAATTCTATGTAAGCAAGCACTTTTTCCATGTGAGCTTTTGAGACAACAGCACCAACTTTACTGGTTTCAACCATTGGATTTCCAATTTTCATCGTTTGTACTTTTTCTACAAAAGCATCTCTGAACTTTTCATAAATAGGCCTTTCCACGAATATTCTTGAACCACAAAGACAAATTTGCCCCTGGTTTGCAAAAGATGATTGAAGAGTAGTATGTAGTGCTTTTTCGAAATTACAATCTGCAAAAATTATATTTGGATTTTTTCCTCCTAACTCTAATGAAAGTTTTTTGAACATAGGGGCTGCAACTCGTGCTATTTCAGCTCCGGTTTGTGTTCCACCGGTGAAAGAAATTAGTGGCACTTCAGGATGTGCGGTAATTGCAGCACCCACTTTATGACCATAACCATGAACAATATTTAAAACACCTTTTGGTAAACCAGCCTCTATACAAATTTTTGACAAAAGGTAAGCTGTCATAGGAGTAACC
>JALYPI010000152.1 GCA_030856445.1 Bacteroidota bacterium | reverse complement strand
ACGAAGGGGCCAAACGAACTGCCATGTTTTACTCATTTACCGGTACATGTAAACTCCATGGTGTAAATCCAATGGAATGGCTGTCAGAGGTGCTTAACAAAATCGCTGATCATAAAGTCAATAAATTGCATGAGCTCTTTCCGCAAAACCTTCAGTTACCAGAGAACAAATTTAACTAAATTGGCTGTATTGGCTAGGGTGTAGTTGCCCGGGGGGATACCCATTTATGGCATTACTGATCAAAGGGACAAACTGGATCTTTATCATTCAATCTGGCAGGAAATGTATGAATACCAGGAGGAGCAGGTTACTGAGGGGTAAATATGATCACCAGCCGACAGTATTTAATCATTTATTTTAATATAAAATCCATTTTGAATTTGTGATATAAAGGAATTGGTACTCCTTCAAAATCAAGAGTTTTGAATTTTTGTTTACTCATTTCCGTTAAAACTCTCTCAACTTCTTCACTAAGACCTCCTCCAAGACCTTTGATAATCTTGATTTCTATCATCTCCCCTCCTCCTGAAATAATATATCTAGCGTGAACGCTTCCTTGTATACCATTTTCTTTAGCTTTTTTAGGATATTTAACTTGAAATGTTTCTGTTATTTCTTTTGGAAGTTTTTCACTAAATTCTATTTCATCAGAAATCATTAATCCTGGATAGGATTTAACGAGTGAATAAAAATCATTATGATATAGCGTGTCAATAGAAATCTCTACATACTTTGTTTTCCTTGATTGTCCTAATACCACAATAGGAAAAAGTAATAGTAAAATAATTATCGTTTTTTTCATGCTTTTCTATTTACAGTATTTGTTGATATAATTTGAAGCACTGCCCTCATTTAACTCGAGCGCTTTTCTCCAACTTTCACAAGCTTCAAGTTTATTGCTCATTTTGAATAAAGCAATTCCTCTATTAGTATATATGTTGCCTTTTGTATTATTCAATTTTATAGCATAATCAAAGTCTTTCACTGCCTCAGAAAAAAGTTCTTTTTTAAGATAGCAAATTCCTCTGCTCGAATAATAGTCATACACAATAGGATAATCTTCACCATTTATTTTACTGAATTTAACAGCTTCATTGTATTCAGCAATTGCTTCGTCAAATTTTCCTTCATTTTGATATAATCGCCCTAAATAATAACAAAACTCATCATCGTCTGTAAATACTTTTTTTGCCTTCAATAAATATTTTTTTTGTTCACTATAATCCTGGGTCATTGTGAGAGTCTGATAAATAAGCGTATAGGTATCTCTTATTGTTGAATCAAGTTTAATTGCTTTTTTCAAATCCTCAGTTGCACCTATGTAATCCTTTTGTTCCAATAATTTATGTGAATTATTTAAGAACCTTATTGCTTTATTATGGTCTTCAAGCATAATTTGTCCGAAAGACAAATTAAAAGTTAATATCAATACTATTCCTGCTATGCTTTTCATTTTTAATACATTATTTAAATTATTCCTTTCTTCATTTATCGTATTGAACAATTAAAATTCTTTTTATTTCAAAACAAATCTTATAGGTAGGTTGTATTGTACACTTACTGGAATTCCGTGTTGCAGACCTGGAGTCCAATCAGGCATCTGATCAACTATTCTTTGGGCTTCATCATTTAAAAGAAAATCTACTCCTCTGAGAATTTTGGAATTAGTCACTTTGCCTTGAGCGTCAATAACAAAGGTTACATAAACGGTTCCTGACATTTCAGATTTCTTTGAACTTTCTGGATATCTTATATTCTCTGCCAAATATTTAAAAAGGGCTGCTTCGTCTCCAGGAAACATTGGCATATATTCTGCTTTTACAAGATCTCCGTATTCAACATCAGATTTTAAAAACACGTTTGGTTTTTCCTTATCCGATGCTTTGTATTCAGTTGTTTTTGGTGTTATGCCATCAAAATTTAAAGTATTCCATTTTTCCACTTTGTAACCTTCTTTACAAATGCCACTTTCAATTTCTTTTTTATTCTATTTATAGCTATATAGACCATCGGGCAGGCCTTCCTTTAATTCACAGGTAAGTGTGTGATTGATTTGATTTAACGAATCTATGGCATAATTTATAAATATTCCATTCCCATTTATTACTTCGCCTTTAATTAATTTATTTCCTAAAACATCTAAAAATATTAAATCATGATATGGATATCCTTCTTTAAAAACTGTATGCCTATGCAGGTTGCCATTACTAAAGTATATTTTTTTGTTTTTTATTCCTTCATTCCAAAAGGTATCTTCTTTGATATTACCATTCCTGTAATAGTCTTCCGAAGATTTTCCATCAGAAGCATATATTAACTTTGAATGTACAGAGGTATTTTCATAATAAACGTATACACTATCCAGAATTGAATCGGTATAAAAATGATCGCTAACTTTATTGTTATCTCTGAAGTAAGTCCATGTTCCATTTTTTTTGTCGTTTTCATAAGAGCCCTTTTGAGTAATTTTCCCATTGTGATAATTTATCCATTCGCCCTCCTTCGAGTTATTTGAATATTGACCCTCAGATAATAACATGGTATAAAAGTATTTTTTGTATTCTCCCTCTCTTATATTTTTATTCTCTTTTTGAACATTAAATACTTCTTTATATGCGTTTGAAGTTTCAGCTTTTCTACAATACTCATTATGAAAAGTTTTTGCTTCATTATAAAGATTGGCTTGAGTGGTATTTTTCATTATGGTGAACCAATCCGTGCATGCAGCCATATTATCATTTGAATTAAGGTATGCGGCAGCTCTTTCAAAAAGAACTTCTACCTGGTTAGGAGAAAGTCTTAATGCATAATTGAATTTTACAATTGCTTCTTTGGGGTTTCCCTTATCTAATAATAAAGATCCTTCCTGCATGACTTCAAACCATTTAGGTGTATGAATTTGAACAATCCATCTTAATGGAAGGGTGTATTTCACAGGAACTGCTACACCATGTTGTATACCAGGTATCCATGAAGGCATTTCTGAAACAACTCTTAAGGCTTCAACAGAAAAACCCGGGGCATTTTGAATTTCTTTCACCATTCTTATATTGCTTAAACTACCATCGGCCTCAACAACAAAAGAGACATAAACTGTCCCTGATATACCATTAATCTTTTCTTGTAGGGGATATCTGGTATTATTTGCTAAATATTGAAAAAGTTTTTCTTCACCACCAGGAAATGAGGGCATGGTTTCTACTATTGAGAATATTTCGGGAGCCGCTAGCAGGGAATCAGGCGAAGAAGTTTGGGCAAAACCTTTTAAACTTATAAATACAAAAAGTAAAATAAACAGATTCCAAAAATATTTTTTCATATGGTAAATATAACTGTTTTTAGATCTAATTTTAAAGGTTTATTTCATCCTTTTACATAAAATTTAATCTTATTAATTGAAAATATTTGAATACAGTTTGTGTTTTTATAAGTAGAAAATATTTTCCAAAAACAAGGTTATAATAGAAAATATTTGCTCTTTTTAAATTAAATCAAATTATAATGGAAAAAATTTTAACTGATCAGTTTATTATTAGTTCGTATATGACCTAGCATTCATCTTGACTAATTATACCTCCCCCTTGTAAGATGGCATTGTTTTCTCTCACTTTTTTTAGAAAAAAGCAAGAAAAAAAACTGTCAAAAATAAGTCAGGCTAAGGGTCCTGTCGCGCAAGGCTCCCCTGCTTTCCAACCTTTATCGGCACCATCACTACTCAAAGAATCCACTATTTTATTCTGCAAGAACATTCGTGATGCTCGTTAATGTATTTAATTGATTCTAGGCAGAGTTCTTGTAAAGTTGAAATATTTATGTCGGAAAGTTTTTTTATATAGATGCAGGCTTTACTCATTTTGAATTTTCCTAGGTCGGCTAACAATAATTTACTTCTTTTTGTTTCAGAATAAACGTAGAGCGAAAACGCTGCTTTTCTTGGAGAAAATCCAAGAACTGGTGCATCGCCTTCATGGCCACTTGCATACTTGTAATGATAGTTGCCAAACCCGATAATGGACGGTCCCCACATTTTGGGTTCAGCGTCTGACCATTCTTGCATTAGTTCTATCAAACGAAAACTGTCGGCTTTTTTCTGTTCGTTGTCAACGTATGAATTTACAAAATCCATTACGTCTTTCTCCGTATAAGTTGTCTTTGTTTTTGCCATAATTCCTCTTTTTAATTATTGTCTTAAAATCTTTTCCGGCTTTTTGCCCTTATTTTTCGTTTCAATTTAACATTAGGCATTAGACCTGGATAATTTTGCAGCGTTTCATCAGTAGGCACGAAAGGTAGTAGTCCCGATTCATAGGGATCAAAATGCACCAAGTACCCAACTTGAAGGGATACAGTGTGGTACAAGTTATTTAATTAATTTTTGGTAAGTCCAACGAAATAATTTGTCTTCAGCATTCTGTTTTTCCACTATTTCTTCAGGGCAGTGAAGTTGCGGTTTTACAGAGTCCAAGTCTTTTCTCATTCCAGATTTGAAACATCTTTTTATTGTCAAAACAGATTGAATAAATTCTTTAATGTCTATTCTGTAACCATAGAATTTTTTTCCATATATCGTATAATGATTGGATTCAAAATATTCTTCTTTTTTACTTAATTCAGATTTATTTTTCTCTAAAGGTGGAAGTATATCCAAAGCCCGTCCATTTATATAAATGCTGTCTTTATAAATAGGCAATTCACCTTCGTTTCCTGCACTCATTGTCATAAGTTGTCCATTATTCTTATTTAAATAAAGGAATAATAAAACTTTTTGTCCAATTTTGTATTCTGTCCAACGTGAAGCACAAGCCCAATCTTTAAATCTATAAATTGTTAAACTTCCTTTTTCCCCTGTTAAACTGTTTTCAATTCTTAAGGTAAAGGTTTTAGTATCTAAAGAAGTAATTTCGCCATAAACAATTTTTTCGGCAGTAATTATCATCTGATAAAGCTTTAAAGGAGTATAGTCCGCCTTAGCAGTCAGTGTCAAAAAGAAAAATATCATTAGAAGTTTCAGTTTCATCATAATTGGTGTCAACGTTTCTGCATATCCGAAAGTGGGGCTAATTTGCAGCATTTCTGTCAGCCGACAGGGAAGGTAGTAGAAAGCACTGACTTTTCAAAATGCACCGTGCACTTGAGGTAGGTGTGGCCATATTTATTTCTATTCTTTCATTTAAAGTTAAATAGTAATGGAAAAATAAAGGTTACTAAAATTGTCCATAAGCTATAAATTGGCAAAAATGAAGCAATACTTTTTTCAACGTTTTCAATTTCGTTTCTGTCTTTGATTGTTTTAAACACTCTATAAGTTACCATAAGTAGATTTGTCAGAATAAGAATATTGCCACCTAATACTGCAAGGCGATTAGGTGTTATTCCCCATTCTGAAATCCTAAACAAAATAGCTGAAAGAGCAATTCCATTCACAATTATTGTCATTATTGAAAGTCCAAATAAAAGAATAGTTCCAATTTTACTTTCAGAGTTTTTTGAAGTCTCTGCAATAGAAAAAAGAATAATTGCCATAACTCCAATTAGAAGCGCATTGAAAATTATAAGAAAATCTCTGTCATTGTATGGATCTTTGCCTGTTCTAATAACTGCTAAAAGATAAATTACTAGGGTAGTAAGTACTATTGGAGTAAATATTTTGGCAATAACTGGTGATACCTTATTTACTAGTTGAGGATTTGTTTGCACTAGATAAGTCCCAATAATTGGAGAAGCTGCAAGTCCCCAAATAACAATGTATTTAAAGTAAAACTCAAAAATTTCAAAATTAATCATAGAGAATAATCCAATTGTAATTCCTGTTAGAATAACACCAGCTATTAGTATAATCGTGGTCATAACAACCAAATCACCATTGTATTTCAAAAAGTCTAATCGTCTATTGTAACTTTTTAGGTTATCACCTACAAACGAAAATCCTAATATGGCCCATAAAAATAAAGGCATATGAATGCAGGCTAGAATGAAAGTATCACTTTTACTATCGTCAGGAAGAATATTAATATAAAGTAATGAAATTAAAATGGCAACTGTACAAAAAACAATTCTATTATTTTGATTTTTTTGTCTCCACGAAAAATATGCAGTTAGCAAAGGGAAAACTATAAATGCAATGTTTCTTGGATAAAAATATTCTGCTTTAATTGTTGTAAACTCGGGAATTTTCGCTAAGATTCCTGCAATAAATGCAGCTATTAATATAAAAGTAAGTTCTTTGTTTGTTCCCCAAGAGATTTCTTCATTTTCAAAATTCAGTCTTTCATTCCAAACTTGTGCTGTCGAATTTTCTTGAATATCTTTGTATACCAAATTAAACTCTTGTTTGAAAGCAATTTTATTGTCTCGATATAACTTCTCAATTTGTCGAGGTTTGTCTAAATTATTTTTGATTTCTTCTCTCATATTGTTGGGGTGTCTGTTTTTCTAATATGGTCCTGGAATACTCTCAGGCGGGACTGGTT
>JALYPI010000099.1 GCA_030856445.1 Bacteroidota bacterium | reverse complement strand
TTACTGTGCCGCTCCATGAATTTGAGTTGTCTCCGGCAAGGTAATTATAATTTCCATTGGTTACATCCTTAAACAGGGCTGCTCCGGTAGAGTTTTCGCAATCAGGAGCAGAAGACAACTTTACAGGGATGTCTTTTTCTGTTTCCAAAAAATACACTGTCGTTCTTTCAAGTGGAGCTTTATCTGAGAGGTAAAAAATAACTGATCCGAATTCCGGGATTACTTTAATGGATTTACTTATAGAATTTTGTTTTTTTTCGTTTTTGGAATATGCTGTGAGTTTTATTTTTTTAGTTCCTGATGTACTTGGTTTATATACTATATCTTTTGTATCTCGGGTTTCTCCATTAGGTAATTCCCATAAATAAGAAGAGGCATTACTAGATGTGTTTGTAATTTTAACTTCTTTCCCAAAGCTTATTTCCTCTTCCATTTTAAAATTCGCAACAGGGGTTTTATTGCAGGCAAAAAGAGTAATTATTAAAATTGAAAATAAAATACTTCTCATAGAATCTATTAATTTTTTAATGCTTCAAATTTATACAAAAAATATCAGGTAAATAGTATTAATAGACTTAATCAACCATTTTATTTAATTTAAACCATGCTATAGCATCAGTTATTGCTATGGAAACAGGAGTTACTTTTAATTCTAATTCTGACACCGCTTTTTTATTTGAATAATAATTTTTTATACACAGTATTTTCATGTTATTCAGGGAAAGGGAAGTTCTTATTCCAATTGTTTTCAACAAATTCCCAAACAGGCCGATGGGCAACAATATAATTTTAGGTAATATAATAATCAGTGCTTTAGTATTGGTTACTTTAAGTAAAAGTTTAAAAAAGTCTTTATAACTCATATTCTCATTTGATAGCAAATATATTTCCCCGTTTTTCCCTTTTTCCAAGGCCTTGCATACACCAATTGCTGCATCTCTTACATGAATAAAATTTTTGCCACCGGGCGGAATAAAGATTATTTTTTTATTAAAATAAATCAAAATGATCTGACCTGAACTTGGTTTGGAATCATAAGGGCCCAGCATAAATGTAGGATTTACAATTACAATTTCAATTTTTGACAAATTAGCAGCTTCCATAAGCATTACCTGAGCATTGTATTTACTTTTGGCATAATCGCAATTTGAAAAAGGTGCTTTAATTGGGGAAATCTCAGAACCAGGAATTTCCTGAGTTCCATATCCTATAGTATTGGCAGAACTAACATAAACTATTTTTTTTATTTTTAGCTCTTCTGCAACAAGCAATACATTTCTAGTGCCCTCAACGTTCGTTTTTTCATATTCAGAATAATTAAGAATATTATGACTTGTTATGGCAGCGACATGAATAATTGAATCGCAACCCAAAGCAGCTGTTCGTATATCTTCTATTTTGGTGATATCACCACATACTAATTCTATTGCTGCTTGTTTTTTTAATAGAAAACGATTGGGATTCCTAATTAAGCCCCTAACAAGTTTTCCATTGTCTACAAGTTCAATAATTATATTTGTGGCTAACAGCCCATTTGCGCCTGTTACAAGTGTTTTCATTTATTTTAATGATCTAAATCAGAGTCTATTTCTCTTTTTGCTATCCTGGTTATAAACGGAAGGCGTATAGCCAAAGGAGTAATCTTGATTAGTACCCATTGTACTTTATTAAACCATCCGATTATTATCCCTGAATCTTTTTTCAGTAATCTTAACAGACTTCTTTTAGCAACCCTCTCTGGAGTTAATTCTCCCGCTTTTCCCAGAATGCCTTGCTTTTCTGTTCTTTTTGTAACATCAGGATTAGTTTTCATTGGGCCAGGATGAACAACGCTTACAAATACATTGGTGTTTTTTAATTCCTGGTAAAGCCCAAGACTAAAGGATTGGATAAATGATTTTGAAGCAGGGTATACTGTTTTATACCCAATTGGGCTAAAAGAAGCCATGCTGGAAACATTTAATATGTAGGATTGCTTTTGTTTTTTTAAGTTAGGTAATAATTGATGAGTTATAAGAGCCATTGCCCTTATGTTTAACTGAATTATACCATCGATATCATTAATATTACTTTTTTCAAAAGAAATAGTTCCACCTCTTCCGACATTGTTTATCAAAAATGAAATATTAAAATTATTATTTACCCATTTAACCATTTCAATAATATCTTCTTTGATCAAAAGATCTACTTCTTTATAAAATGATTTTATTCCATACTCTTTTAAATAATTGCTAAAACTTTCAAGATCTTCATTTGGTAAAGCCACTAAAAGAACATTAATCTTCATTTTTGCAAGCTCTATGCAAAATGCCTTTCCAAGTCCTTTACTTGCACCTGTAACTAATGCAAAACATTCGGTTTCATTATTCATATATTCCCTTAAATCATTTAAATAAAATATTGTTTGGGTAGCAACTATTTATTCTATTTTAAATAACTTGCCTTCCTTTAAATTTACACATTTTCATTCAAATATAAAATTCACTAATAGTCTAGGAAAATGCCTATTTAGAGATTAATTTCACAACTTTAGGTTTTTACTTTTATAAATAATGTAGATATTGCCACATATGAAATAGTAATGCACAAACCTTTCACAAACAACAATGAATATAACATGAGGTATTCCATATGACAATTAAAAAACAAATTATCTACATATGAAATAGCCATGCAGCAACCGTGCACAAACACTAATGAATATAACATGGCGTATTCCATATGACTTTTACAATAAAATTATCTACATATGAAAGCTTTTACTTTAAATGAACTTAAAAAGGAACTAAATGAACTCTCTCCTTCCAAGCTATTAGAGCTTGTTTTACGGTTGGCAAAGCATAAAAAAGAAAACAAAGAACTCTTAGCATATCTGCTTTTTGAAGCCCAAAACGAACAAAAATTCATTAAAAAGCAAAAAAACTATATAGATGAAGAATTCATAGGATTAAACAATAAAACCATTTATTTGGCAAAAAAAGGTTTACGTAAAATTTTAAGAAACATTAATAAAAATATTAGATTCTCAGGTTTAAAAAATACAGAAATTGAACTGATTATCTACTTTAGCATTAAACTGAAAAAATCTAACATTCCTATTAATACCAGTAAGGTGCTGAGCAATTTATTTCAGCAACAATTAAAAAGGATTAATAAAATATTGGAATTGCTACATGAGGATTTAAAAAATGATTATCATCAGCAAATAAAAGAATTGGAAGATTAACTTACCAAGCAAAAACACACTGATTATTAACCTATAAATATTTTGTAAAAATGATAAATAAGCTTAAATTTTTAAACTCAGATTTTCCAAAACTGCTTGGAAAATTAAATTCTAATTCAAAAGGCAGCTGGGGTGTTTTAAACGGTCAGCAAATGGTAGAGCATATGAGTGACTCTGTTAGAATAGCGAATGGAAAAGACAAAATGGGATTGTTAGTTGAAGCAGGGAAGGAGGCAGATTACAAAAAATTTGTATTAAGCGATAAAGAATTTAGACCAAACACAAAAAATGCCCTAATGTCTGAAACTCCCTTACCCTTTAGAAATGCTAGTTTACAAGAAGCAATTCAGGAGTTAGAAAAAGAACTGGCTGCTTTTGTTAATTATTTTGAATTTAATAAAAACACCACACTTACTAATCCATTTTTCGGAGATTTAAATTTTGAAGAATGGATTCATTTGCTGCATAAACATGCTATTCATCATTGCAAGCAGTTTGGTTTGCTTTAATTTGTAACTGTTTCTTTAAAGTCATTTTTAATGGTTTTGATTAAATTTTCTTTAAAAACAATTAATAAACAAGAAAGCCTTTAATTGTTAGGCTTTCTTGTTATTATTTAAAAAAGAATTTTTTATTAAAAACAATTAAAGTTTGTGAGGGACTCTCACTTTTATATCCCAATTGATTTATTTGTTACATCATAATCTCTTTTTGCTATTCCTGCTCCAATAGCAGCAGCTATAGCTCCAAGAACAAGAGCAATAAAAGTTATAATTGCAGCTCTTGAAATTCCTTTAGATACTTTAGCACCAACCAATCTTGCTCTTTCTTCTGCTTCAACTGTTATTTCTTCTACTCTTGTCTCTAACCGATTAACTTCTGCCATAGCTTCTTGTCGGCTCATCTCGGTTCTTGAAACTATAACATCAACAAGTGCTTGTTTATCGGATTCACTTCCCGTTTTAGTATATTGTCTAAAAGCCTCTAAAACTTCAGGTGATGCTAAATCCTCAACTTGAGCACCAGTTGTTCCGGCCACTCCAGATTCAGCAATCATTGCCTCAATTTCAGCTTGTATGGTCTGCATTGTAATTCCTCTTTCTTCCATTTGTTCAGCAATTACAGGAGCTAATTCACCAGCTCCTCTTCCTGCAAAGGCTAATGTTTCACCAATCACACTACCAACACCACTTATGACACTTCCAACTGTTGTAGTTAAGAGCCAAAAAGAAATGATGGTGTACATTCCAAAGGTTAATATTCCATGAAACACTTTTCCATAAGTGTTTAAAGAACCAGCAAATTTTCCTGCAACCCAACCTCCAGTATATAAGGAAATTAATACCGTTACAATCCACCAAATTATTGCACCTGTTCCCAATCCTTCCATAGGAAATTCCTGAGATAATGGCTGAACAGTGCTCATTCCTATTGCAATTCCTAAAAGTGTAAGTAAAAATTGAACTATAAATGCAATTACCAGACCGGCAAATACACTACTCCAGGTAATAAAATTAAAAAAACCTTTTTTTGGCCTTTCCCCTGAAGTATAAATTTCTGATTTTATTGTTTGATTTTCCATTTTTTGAATTAATATTAGTTTTGTTTAAACTGGCAAACTTTGCCCCACATAAATGACAATATTTTCTATCCTATTATCATACCACTTTTTTGTTTTTTCCTATACAGTAAATTATAGATGATCAACAATTAGAGGGTTGCTTTTCCCAAAATGAAAAAACCAATTAAGTTTTCTGAATTCAAGTTGTGGTTTTTCAATGAGGATGTGTAGTGGTTTTTTTCATTTCGCTATCGGTTACAAGTTCAGCTGTTGGAATTTCTATTGAATCCGTTATATCAACTCCGTGTATGTCTTCAATCTGCATTGAAAACCATTGAGTAAAAGGATCATTTCCTAAACCGGATTGCATAAAGGCTTCTTCAGGGTTAATTCCCTCAATTGTAAAAATTGCCAAATCACCAAAAAGAGTGGATTGGAAAAATATATTCTCATGTATATTTGCCTTTTTTCGTGAATCCTGATATTCTTTATATCGAGGACCATTTAATTCATTGATAAATTGTTTCCATTTTTCGGTTTTTCCTGGTAATATGGGCAAGGCCATTGAAAAAAAAAATTTCATAAAATTTGGATATTAGATTAAATAATTAAATTTCATTTATTTCCTTTCTGTAATTTTACTTGTAGTCAAGGAGTTCTCTATAAATTTAATGATAAATATTGATCTTGCAAAAGGACCTTAAACAGTGCATTTTATTTGATATTTTTTTACAAATCAGCTTTTTTAATAATTTTTATGGTCTATGTTTTTCACATAGGGTTATAACCCCTTTTTTGAAACGCTTTGATTTTTTAAATCCCCTTACAAAATAATTTTTCATGTAATTTAATTAAATTTAGCTTTTATAGGTGCGGAATATGGCTTAAATTTAGCTTTTCATCTCAATGCTTTTGAAAGTAATTTATGATCATAAATGAATATTATGAAATATTAGGGGTATCTCAACAAGCAAGTTTACAGGAAATTAAAAGTGCGTATAGGAATAAGGCAAAAAAAATTCATCCTGATGTAAACCCTTCTAAGGATGCTCAGCAACAATTTGTTTTATTAAGCAAAGCTTATCAATATATCTGTGATTTTAAGGAAGGGAAAATAAAGCCCTCTCCTTATAAACCTCGCCCTTATAGCCCTAAAAGCTCATATACTCACAATCCAAACACTTACTCAGCTAATCAAAGGAAATGGGCTAATGATGAATTAGAAAAGAAAAAGGCATGGGTAAGAGCCCAAAGGGCCAAAAAGGAAGCAGAGGATTCTGCAGATTTTAAAAAATATAAAAAGGAGTTATTTACCATGTTTCTATTTGTAAGTGTCATTCATTCAATAATTTCCCCCTTTTCTTTATGGAATCTGCTAACCCTTATTTTTGTGATTGTGGTTATTTATAAGAATAAGCATAAGTTGAAAAAGTATTTTAACCTCACATTTGGTGAACAAATGAAAACCTGGAGCATTTTTTTTTCAAAAACAACACAATCACATTTTTTCACTCTATCATTTAGTATCCTGTTTTCACTTATTGTTTTTTTTACAATTGTAATTAATACTTTAATTCCTATGCATTATAGTGTCATTATTTATCTTACTGCTTTTATCCTGCCTTTTGGCATTGCAGAGATAGGGAATAAAAATAAAAAACACTGGTTAAAATCCTTTGTATTGCCTTTAGCTGTTAATCTTTTTTTTACATTTAATTATACATTCAGTTACAACCCTCAGATTGAAACCTATAAACTTAAAAAGACTTTTGGAAGAAAAACTACATTAATTAATCTTCATAATAACACTTATGAAGATTATCTTGGTATTAGGGTGTTTTTCGATTATAACTATATGGCAAAAAAGAATACTATTTCTTTTCTTTTTGAAGAGGGATTGTTCGGAATTAAAGTTATGAAAGAGTATACTTTTTTTTATCGATTGCCCTGATTAAAAAATAGTTTTGTGTTTTTTAATTACTCTTTTCACATTTTTACCAATTATAGAAAAGAGTTCCCATAATGAACTTAGTTAATGGTTTCTAATACAAACAATCATAAGAAAACAGGCTGAGTTTTTTAATCCTTGATTTTTTTGTAAATTTAATAGTATGAAGTAAATTATAAAGTTTTAATTTATAATAATAACATTAGTATTAATTAACTTTATTTGAACCGCTGAAACAAAAAGCGGATATCATAATAAATAATATTTTCATTTTATGAAAGACCTTTGGTATCATAATGCAATTATATACGCCCTGGATGTAGAAACATATAAGGATTCCAATGGAGATGGAATAGGGGATTTTGAAGGCCTTGTACACAAACTTGATTATTTATCCGGTTTAGGAGTAAATTGTTTATGGTTGCGCCCCTTTTTCCCTTCACCGTTGGTAGATGATGGCTATGATGTAAAAGATTACTATAATGTTGATCAACGATTTGGAAATCTAGGAGATTTCGTTGATTTTATTATAAAAGCTAAAAGCTTTGGTATAAGGGTAATAATTGATCTTGTGGCCAATCATACCTCTGATAAACATGAATGGTTTCAACAAGCAAGAAAAGATAAAAATTCAAAATACAGGGATTATTATATTTGGGCTGACAAGCCCCTAGAGGAGTACAAACAAGAGAACATATTAAAAGAAGAAGGAATATGGAATTATGATGAAGTTGCTCAAGCCTATTATTTACATCATTTTTATAAAGAACAGCCAGATTTAAATATTTCAAATCCCGAAGTAAGAAAAGAAATAAAAAAAATAATGGGGTTTTGGTTAAAACTGGGGATTTCTGGTTTCAGAATTGATGCAGCTCATATTTTAATCAGGGAAATTGGAGATGAAAAATTAAATACAGATAAATTACTGGCTATACTTGATGAAATGAGAGAATTCATAAATAGCAGGAACAATGAAGGTATTTTACTTGCTGAGGCAAATGTAAAGTCAGATGAACTTCACCGCTTTTTTGGAAATGGAAATAGAATGCACTTACTATTTGATTTTATAACTAATAAAAATTTATTTTTATCCATGGCAAGGGAAAACCCCGAGCCATTAATTTCTGCTTTACAAAACATTAAGGGTATTAAAGGACATTGGGTAAACTTCATGCGCCACCATGATGAACTTAATCTGGAAATGCTGGAAGAGGAACAAAGAAATGAAGTTTTTGAAGCTTTTGCCCCAGATCCAGATATGAGAATTTACGGTCATGGGATCAGAAGAAGACTTCCACCTATGCTAAATGGGAACAGGAAAAAAATTGAATTAATTTATTCTGTCATGTTCAGTTTGCCGGGTGTTCCACTGATTAATTATGGTGAAGAAATTTCAATGGGAGATGATCTCTCACAAAAGGGAAGATCCAGTGTGAGAACAGTAATGCAGTGGGATAATTTAAAAAATGCTGGTTTTTCAAATGCCCCTGCCATGGTCTTAGAACATTCTGTAATTGATTTTGGAGAATTTGATTATAAAAAAGTGAATGTAATTAGTCAACAGAATGACCCAGACTCTTTTTTAAATTGGATGACAAGATTAATTAATACCAGAAAACAATGTCCTCAATTGGGATATGGAAAATGGAAAATATTGAAAAGCAATGCAAAATGCGTTCTATCCTTTTATTGTGAATATGAAGGTGAAATTGTTGTGATATTCCATAATTTTAAAAGTGAAGATTGCAAATTAAAGTTGGAAAAAGGGGATGAAAAGTTTGAGAATTTAGTCGAAATATTTAGCAATCGAAAATATGATAAATTGGATAATTTAATGGATGAAATTAAAATCGATGATTCTGGATATAGATGGTTCAAATGTGGAATAAGCTAAGGTTATTCAGCTTTTTATTCTCACTTTAATAAGTGAATTAATTTTCAATTAAAATTAATAAATACCTATAATGGTAATTATTTTTAATAATCTTGAAAAGAAATAAATCGTTTATTGAATAAAAAGTTTAAGGACCTGCAAAAACACTTTGTAGGTCCTTAAAACATTTTTATTACTTTGCCTTTGTTTTAGCAGTCTCAGAGGTAGATTTCGAAGCAGATTTAGGTGCAGGTTTGGATGATTTTGAACTCCCACCTGACTTTCTCAAAATAGGCAAGCCAGTTCTTTCACTTTCCATAACTTCATAACCCTCTGGAAGTTTGTCCAAGGCATTTTCCCTTGGTTCTTTTGCAAAATAAAATAAATCTCTATTAGAGGTACCGCCTCGCCCTGCTTTTCTTGAGTGCAGGTAGTATGTTTGTTCTCTTGAATTTTTATATGAATAAGCCATGTTAATAAATGTTTAAAGTTTGATTAATACTTTTAAACATTTATGCCTAAATTTTAAAAAAAAATTAATTGCCTGTAAATAAGTTAAGTATGCAAAAAATTCTTGAGGATATAAATAATAAAACAGAATCATTTTTAGAGGAATTCCCCAAAATGAGAAATAAAGACCTAAAATTATTCAAATCTTTCAAAGCAAACAATTGCTTTTCTGGCAATTAACCAAAACCATTAAAACAGTGTAAACATAAAAAAAGAAATTATAAAATCAGATTCGCTTCATATGTTTTTCAAACTCCTTAACCTGATCACTTAACAACTTGTGTTTGTCTGCTTTTTTTGCTTCTTGAAGATAATGGGTGGCAACTTTTTTATTTCTCTTTGAAAGATAAATCCCAGCCAAGTTAAGATTAGCAATGGCCTGATCATTTTTCATTCTCAGACCGGTTGTTAATGCAGTTTTAAAAAACTTTTCTGCCTTATTCATTCCTCTTAACTGGGTTTCAACAAGTCCTTTTAAAAAATAAAAATATGCATGCTGGCTTTTCACTAATTTTTCCGGATGCTTAATTCTATTTAGAACTTTTTCACATTTTTCAGGCTTTCCTTTACGCATAAAATAAAAGGCCAACATAATATGTTCATCCTTAAAAATGGTCAATAAAACAAGACCAGCCAGGAGCAGTAGTAGAATTCCAAAAAAGATATTAAAAAGATAAAACTGATAAACAGCAAAAGCTGCTATAAGAGTAATTAAGACTATTTTTATTTGTTTATTATACATAATATTTTTTCAAATTGAAATTTTAAGGGCACAAAGGTAATGAAGGTTTCCAAAAAGAAGCTATAAATTCAATTCAAAATAATTAAAATGCTAGCTTTACTGTTTAAAAACGGCATTCTATGAAGCTTAACCTGTTTTTGTTTTCAGTTCTTATTGCCCTTCATACTTATTGTATTGGCCAGGAAAACCTTTTAATAGAAAACCAAAAGATTAAAATATCAGGAAAAGTAATTGATTTACAAACAGGTTATCCTCTTGCAAACCTTATGATTATCAATAAAAGAACAAGTACGGGAATATTTGGAGCAGGTGATGGTAAGTTTTCTGTTTTTCTACTAAAAAACGACACCTTGATTTTTTCTGTAATTGAATATGAAACTAAAACTTTATGTTTTAAAGATTCAGTCTTTATTGATTTATATGAAATAGTTATTCCTATGAATAAATTAAACATTGATTTACAGCAGATTAATGTTTTTCCTGAACGCACCTTAAGTGAGATACAACATGAAATAGATGGGTTGGGAACCGATTACAAATACCAGGTACAAGGATTTGAAGGTCTTTATAGTCCAATAACTTTTCTTTATGAGAGGTTCAGCAGATTTGAAAAACAAAGAAAAAAGGCTGCTGAATTATATAATGAAGACAATATAAAAGCTTTGCTTAAAGAACTTTTTAAAAAATACATAAAAGCAGAAATAATTGAACTTAATGAAAAAGATTTTGAAGAATTTATTGTTTTTTGCAATCTATCAGAAGAATTTATAAAAAATGCCACTCAGTATGAGCTCACCATGGCCGTTAAAGCCAGATATGTGCAGTATTTAATATATAAGGATAGGTAAGTCTTTAATGAATAAATATACCTGCAATTACAGTAAGAACTAGTAAAATCAGCAAAATCCAGATAAATAAATTCAATTTTACTTTAGTGTCAGACTTTTCCTTTGAAATGCCCATAAAATGTATTCCAGCCTCTTCAGGTTCATTAGTAGGGGTCAGCGTTAAAAGTTGGGGATTAACCTAAAAAAGGATAATTTTGAATCAAAAAAATTATCGAAGCAATAGACATTAAGTTAATACATCATTTGTTTCCATCTGAATTGATGGATTATTTTATGA
>JALYPI010000096.1 GCA_030856445.1 Bacteroidota bacterium | reverse complement strand
CATTAGCTCCGCATGAAATTACTTCCACTCCAGCATGAATCATTCTATCAATTTGTTCTTTGGTAATTAATCGTGATCCAGCCCCTGGAATAAAAATTTCTGCTTTTAAATCCCAAATTTGATTGTTTATTTCTTCAAAACTAATTAAATCAGGTGAATTTAAAGTATTGCCCGATTTATTTAAAAACAACTCTGTTATTTGTTCAAGATCAAGTCCTTCTTGATTTATTATTCCACCCGATCGATCAATTATTCCAATTATTTTTACTCCATATAGAGCAAGATAAAAAGCAGCAGCTGCAGCTACATTCCCCCAGCCTTGAATTATTGCCTTTTTACCATTTAAAGAGCCATTATAAATATCGTAATAATGTTTTACAGCCTCAGTTACTCCATATCCAGTAATCATATCAGCAATAACTAACTTTTTAGACAGACTGGGAGTGAAATTTGGATTTTCAATTATTTTGGAAACGCCCATTCGGAGTTGTCCTAATTTTCGTATTTTTTCACTTGGAATAGGATTGAAATGACCATTCACAATACCTTCCTGCGGGTGCCATAATCCATAGCCTTCAGTAATGGGAATGACCTCATGAATTTCATCGATATTCATATCACCGCCAGTTCCATAATAATTTTTCAAAATAGGATATACCGCTTTATACCATCTTTTAAGTACATCTCTTTTTCTTGGATCAAGAGGATCGAAATTAATACCTGATTTTGCTCCCCCAATGGCCGGGCCAGAAACACTGAATTTGATTTCCATTGTTTTAGCAAGGGATTCAACCTCTCTTTTGTCAAGTCCTTTACGCATCCTTGTTCCTCCACCTGCAGCACCTCCTCTTAAAGAATTAATTACAATCCATCCCTCGGCTTCTGTTTCTGAATCTTTCCATTCAAATACCAATTCTGGCCTTTTATTTTCAAATTTTTCTAGTAAATCTTTCATTGATCCTGTTTATACAGCCGCAAATGTATAAAAACAATTCATTTTGACACTTGTTCATTAGATGAAATTAAGATTTTGGCCAGTAAACGGCCCCTCCGACATTATCAAAATCAGCACCTGTAACCGATTTTAAGCAATTGGGCTTTTTCTCCATGCGTAAAACACCTAGGAAGCCAAATATTATAGCTTCTTTAAATAAAATTATTTCTTCCGAAGGAATTACTAATTCATGTTTTGAAAGTGCTTTTATTCGTTCAATTAAAAAGCTGTTAAAAGCTCCTCCGCCCGTTATAAGTACCTTTCCTGGATTTTGTTCATTAATTATTTTGGAAATTTGAATAGAAATATGTTCTGTAAATGTTCTGAGCAAATCTATATAAGTATTGTTGCTGCTCAAAAGTAGAGGGTAGATGTTTTTCAAAACCCATTCTTTGCCTAAGGATTTATGTGAACTGGATTTATAAAATTCGATCTCATTCAGTGAGTTTAACAATTTGTAATCAATTTTACCATTTGATGAATTAATTCCTAGAGGATCGTATTCTAAAGACGGATCCAAAATATTGACAAGGTAATTTAAAACAATATTAGCCGGGCATATATCAAAGGCGGATCTTTTTCCTGTAGAATTTAGTGTAATGTTTGCAAATCCACCAATATTAAGGCACATAGGGTATTCATTAAATAAATGGATTTCCCCAGCAGGTACTAAAGGAGCACCTTGTCCATTTAATGCAACATCCAATGTTCTGAAGTCGCAAACAACCGGTAATAAACATTCTGCAGCAATGGATGATCCAGAACCAATTTGTACTGTTAACTTTTTATCAGGCTGATGAAAAATTGTATGCCCATGGGAACTGACAAAATCTACTTTAAGCCTGTTTACCTTAATAAATTCTGCTGCATGCTTTCCAAGTAAATGCCCATATTCCGAATTGATAACAGAAAATTCTAATGCTGATTTGTTTTCTACCTCAGAAAGTTTTTGTTTCCATTCTTTTGAATAAGGAATAGTTTGCCCTTTTAGAAATTCAAACTCCCATTTTTCACCGTTTTTAAAATAATTACAACAAGTAACATCAATTCCATCTAAAGATGTTCCTGACATTAAGCCTATTGCAGTATATTTTAACATAATTATGCTTTCTTAGGCTACAAGATTAGCAAAATTTAATTTAAAAAATTATTTTTGAGCCCTTGTAAATACATAAATTCATAGTAAAAATATAAAATAATGAACTTTCAGCTATCAGAAGAGCATTTAATGATTCAAAAAGCGGCAAGAGACTTTGCACAAGAAACATTAAAACCAGGTGTAATTGAACGAGATGAGAATCAAAAGTTCCCAAAAGAAGAAGTTAAGCAACTAGGTGAGCTTGGATTTTTAGGAATGATGGTTGATGCTAAATATGGTGGTGGGGGCATGGATACTATTTCTTACGTTTTAGCAATGGAGGAGATTTCTAAAATTGATGCCTCTTCCTCAGTTGTTATGTCAGTTAATAATTCTTTAGTTTGTTGGGGACTTGAAGTGTTTGGCTCAGAGGAACAAAAACAAAAATATCTTGTTCCTCTTGCAAAAGGTGAGATTATAGGGGCTTTTTGTTTATCAGAACCAGAGGCTGGTTCTGATGCGACATCACAAAAGACCACGGCAATCGACATGGGCGATCATTATCTATTAAATGGCACTAAAAACTGGATTACGAATGGAGGTACTGCATCTGTATACCTGGTAATCGCCCAAACTGATATTGCTAAAGGCCATAGAGGAATCAATGCTTTAATTGTTGAAAAAGACATGCCAGGTTTTCAAATTGGACCTAAAGAAAATAAATTGGGAATCAGGGGTTCTGATACTCATTCTTTAATGTTTACAGATGTTAAAGTGCCAAAACAAAACAGAATAGGGGAAGATGGGTTTGGATTTAAATTTGCCATGAAAACTCTTGCTGGTGGAAGAATTGGTATTGCATCTCAGGCTTTGGGAATTGCCTCTGGGGCATATGAATTAGCCCTTGCCTATTCTAAAGAAAGAAAAGCTTTTGGTAAAGAGATTTGTAACCATCAGATTATTCAATTTAAATTAGCAGATATGGCAACACAAATTGAAGCTGCCAGGTTACTTTGTTTAAAAGCTGCTTATTTAAAAGATAAGGGGCAGGATTACGGTTCAGCTAGTGCAATTGCTAAAGTTTTTGCATCAACTGTTGCAATGTGGGTTACCACAGAAGCTGTTCAGATTCATGGAGGATATGGTTTTGTAAAGGAATATCATGTTGAAAGATTAATGAGGGATGCAAAAATCACCCAAATTTATGAGGGCACTACAGAGGTACAAAAGATTGTAATTTCACGCGCTGTTTTGAGTTAAAAATATAGAGTGCTATTAATAATACAAGAAATGATTGAGGACAAGCTTTGAAATTATACTTATAAAACTTCTACAGCTTTTTCTAGTTTTATTCCTCTTGAACCTTTAATAAAAATACTGCAACCCATTATTTTTTGAGAGCTTAAATAATGTGTTAATTCCTCGCTGTTTCTAAAGGATTCATAAGAATTTTGTGTTAATGGAAAGTGACTACCCACTAAAAACACCCTGTGCGGATTCAGTTTTTCAAGTAAACTGATGATGTTTTGGTGTTCTTTTTTCGATTCAGTTCCTAGTTCAAGCATATCTCCCAGGATATATATTTTGTTTTCACCCTTCATTGCCGCGAAGTTTTTTATAGCCTCTTCCATACTAGTGGGGTTTGCATTGTAGGCGTCCAGGAAAACCGAGTTAGCTTCCGTATTTATTATTTGTGAGCGATTATTAGTTGGAATATATTCTTTAATTGCCTTATTTATTTCTTTTGTTTCCACATCAAAAAAAGCACCTATACATACTGCCGCTAAGATATTTGTATAATTATAATTGCCCACTAAAGAGCTTTCCAGTAATTCATTATCTATGCCTTTTGTTGGGCAATTCCAACTAAACCGTACATATGGATCAGCAGCAAAAAAGCTTCCTGAAATAAAACAGGTATCATATGACCCATAAGTTACAGCAGGAATATCATAAGCCATTTCAACAAGGACTTCGTCATTTGCATTTAAAAAAATTCTTCCTCCCTTTTCCTTTATATAATCAAAAAGTTCACCTTTTCCTTTTCTAATGCCTTCCAGGCCTCCGAAACCTTCCATGTGAGCTTTCCCTATATTGGTAATTATTCCATAATCAGGTTTTGCTAAACCACTCAAAAATTTAATTTCTCCCTGATGATTAGCGCCCATTTCTATTATTGCAATTTCAGTATCCTCTCTTATTGATAATATTGATAGGGGAACACCTATATGATTATTTAAATTTCCATGAGTGGCAAAAGTCCTGTACTTTTTTTTTAAAACACCATTTATTAGTTCTTTGGTAGTTGTTTTGCCATTACTTCCGGTTATTCCTATAAATGGGATGGATAGTTTATTCCTATGATACTTTGCTAAGTCTTGCAAAGCTGTTAATACATCCTTAACAAGAATATATCTTTCATCTTTCTTGAATTCAGGTTCATCAATAACTGCATAGCTGCATCCATTTTCTAAAGCTTGTTTAGCAAACTCATTTCCGTTGAAGTTTTTTCCTTTTAATGCAAAGTACAATGCATCTTTTTTAATATTGCGAGTGTCAGTGCAAATATTATTGTATGTTTTGTATTTTTGATATAATAACTCCATCATATTTTTAAGAATAAAAAAGCCCGGAAATCTTTCCGGGCTTTAAATTTAAGAATAATATTTTATTGTTTTTTTATCTTCTTCTTGTGCCCAGACCAACCGGACTTCCTACTCTTGTCATTGCACATCTAAAACCAATATAGTCAGTGGCTTGTTTTTCATCAAGGAATCTTCTTGTTCCAGGATTCATCCAATATGCTCTGTCTTTCCATGACCCGCCTTTGTAAACTCTTGCTCTGTCACTAACCATAGATGTAACACCATGCTCATACATAAGCTTGTTTCCTCTTTCAGATTCAGCACCTTCTCCAAAATAAATACTGGAATTTACATCTCCATCTAAAAAGTTTATATTGTCAGCTTGTCTGTAATTTCTTCTGTCAGCAAGATTATCCTCTTCAAGGTTTACATCTCTCCATTTAATTTTACCCAAAGTATCCTTCTCATCGATATATCCATCTTCATCTCTTACTTGTGTTTGAAAAACACTTCCTCTAAATGCTCTGAAATCTGACTTGTCCTCTGGAGATAATGGTCTGTAAACATCCATAACCCATTCGCTAACGTTAGCAGCCATGTTGTATAAGCCATAATCATTTGGCCAGTATGAGTATACCGGAGCAGTAACATCTGCATTATCATTTAATCTTCCAGCTACACCCATGTTATCACCAGCGCCTCTTTTGTAATTTGCAAGTATATCTCCAAGATATTTATCATTACTGTTTCTAACACCGTGACCATTCCAAGGATACAGTTTTCTCTCCACAATCATTTCTGCCATGGTATTTCCTATTAGTCCATAAGCTGCATATTCCCATTCAGCTTCTGTTGGTAATCTGTATCTTGGAAGGAGTATTCCATCTTCCATCCTTACATTTCTAGATCCACCATCAGGACCATAATTTGGTAAACCATCAATTGCTTTACCACTCTCATATTGTCCTGCAAGATATGCATCAGTATTAAAGTTGTCATCAGAAGTTTGGCCAATATACCATTCAAATAAACCTTCTCTAATAAGAATAAATTCATTTACTCTGTCTGTTCTCCAAGCAGCATAATCGGTAGCTTGCAGCCAATTAACTCCCACAACAGGATAATCTCTGTAAGAAGGGTGACGAAGATAATATTCAACATAAGGCTCATTGAAGGCTAATTTGTCTCTCCAAACAAGCGTGTCAGGAAGTGCTTTTTTATAAACCTCAGGATAATCCTCACCATATATTCTACCTAGCCAATGAAGATATTCAAGATAATTCATATTGCTTATTTCAGTTTCATCCATATAAAAGGAAGAAACTGATACTCTTCGGGGAACTGCATTCCATTCATAAAGAACATCCTGTTCAGTGCGTCCCATTGTAAATGTACCACCTTCTATGAGTACAAGTCCTGGTCCGGTTTCTTGTTCTTCATAAGGTACTTTCTCATACCCTCCGTTTTTTGGATCATTATAATTCCATCCTGTTGCTCCGGAGCGTTCTCTTTTACAAGAAAAGAATGTTAATAAAACTACCAGTAATACCAGAAGTTTTATCGCAGTTGAAAGATTTGTTTTCATAAGCATAGTATTAAATCAAAAGAACTGTAAATCGTTAAACTAAAAAGATGGACAAGATATTGTGCGGAATTTTTTCTTTTTTGGTTTGCAATAAAATTGCAGGCCTAAAGATAGTTCATGGGCACCCCATGTTTTTACTCCAAGTTTAGATACTGTGACATCATAACTGTATCCAAACTTAAATACTCCTTGTTCTACTCCCAAAAGTACAATCATTGCATCTGGGTTTGTTCGAGTGTGTCTGTACCAGATACCACCTACCATTGGGCCCTTGGTTGCATAAAGACCTAAAAATAACTGATGGAAATTTTGTTGTACCATATATAAAATATTGGGAGAAATGTTGGCATCCTCTGATCTTCCACCTGCAGGTATTACAACACCTCCATGAAAAGTAAATTTTTTAGGTAATGGACTAGGCCCCACAACTAAAGATTCATTAGGTTCATTAATATGATGAACTGCCATTCCAAAATAATATGTTTTGCTAAAAGCAAGTAAACCTGCTGAAAAATCAAGAGCATTTATGCCCTGATCAATTGGTACCTGATTTGTTTGATATATAAAACCTCTTCTTGGATCGATTTCATCGCCCCAGGTTAATTTACTCCAATCAATTCTTTTCTGTAAATAAGTTCCTTGAAAACCAGCTTTAATAGATAAAGTTCTGGTCACAGGAAGCTGATATGAATAAATTGCACTTACGTTAGTAGTATTTAATGTGCCTTCTCCAGCCTTGTCATTAGTTACAATTAAACCGATCCCACCTGAAAGTGCGTCTACATGCTGATCATATGAAGCGCTATGAGTGACAAAGGTGCCGGTGATTCCTGGCCATTGATTCCTGTAGTTCATGTTTATGCGAGGACAATTTCCAGTGCCGGCAAAAGCAGGGTTTAAATACAATGGATTAGCGTAAAATTGAGAAAATTGAGGATCTTGCGCTTTTGCACAGTCACCCCAACCTACCACAAACAGTAGCACTAAAATCAGCCCGATTATTTGGTCTCTCATCCTATCAAATAGCCAATGTAATTGTTAACACGGAAATAGTTAATAGGACAATGTTACGAAATATTTTCAAAGTTGTTTCAAGATTTTTTAAATAATTCAATTTTAATCTTTGCATAAGTCACTAACTTAATCTTGTTTAATAAATAAAGCAATTACTCAATTTTTTATAAATTCAACTTTAAACTTACAATATTAGAAAAATATTTTAGTATTTGCAATCAGATTTTTTAAAAGTTCACAATTATGCATAGTTTTTTTTAAGTGCTTTCTAGTTTTTTCAGATAGGTTGCTTTAGAACATAAAATTTTTACTTTTATTTTTTAATGTTTAATTCTGTTTTTTATAAAAAAAATTAAATTTAATTTCGAAAGAAATTAATTTGCCTGACTTTTACACTTTTAAGCCCAATTTTAAATGGCAATATAAAGTGTATTATTTCGTTCTTAAGGAGATTTATTTTTTTGTTTCGTCACTTTTGCATTTATTCGTAGTCCTTTTCGCCTGAAAATATACTTTAGTAAGTTGGTTTGCCTTCATAGGCTCTTATGAAAAACCTGAATAATATGAAACTAATCTTTTTTTTAATTTTATCTTTTTATCTTTTATTGAATTTTGGGTTTGCTCAAACTAAAGGGAATAAGATTGAAATTGCCTGGAAGCCCTCAGCTATATTATTTAAAAGTGATAAAGAAACAATCAGGTTTCTGTCTTTTGAAAATGCAGTTGTTGATGAAGGATACAACTATTTGCCCGCTTACCTTCATCGTGAAAAAATAATTGGTAATCCTAATAATATTCAGGCTGAATTGACTAATGCTGTTTTTCAGGAACTTACCCAAGAGGAAATGCATCTTGTGGATGGTTTGGATGATATTAAAGGTGCAATAAAAATTCAAACTTCTGTTGGGTATGATAAAAAACAAGCTTATGCACTTGTGGGGTTTGTTCCTATTCAGTTTAATAACATTACTGGTAGTTATGAGAAGTTAATTTCAGCTGAAATTAACTTAACTTATTCTGGAAATAAAAATTCCAGGTCTGTAAATAATTATGCTCCAAACTCTGTTTTGTCAACCGGGGACTGGTATAAAATAGGTGTTACAAAAGATGGTATTTTTAAAATCGACTATGATTTTCTTAAAAGTATAGGATTAAACCCCCAAGATATTGATCCACGTAATTTAAAAATTTATGGTAATGGAGGAGGGATGCTCCCTTTTGCAAATAGTAAAGAAAGAATTGATGATCTTATAGAAAATGCAATCCTTGTAAATGGTGAATCTGATGGACGATTTGATTCAACAGATTTTGTTCTTTTTTATGGACAGAATCCAAACAGATGGAAGCTTAATAATGATAAATACATCCATGAACTGAATTTGTATAGTGATACAACATTTTATTTTATTACTGTTTCAAATGGCTTGGGGAAAAGAGTTCAAAACAGTCCTGCTCCTTCTTTAACGACAACACATGTTGTTACAACTTTTGATGATTATGCTTTTCATGAGAAAGAGGTGTATAATTTAATAAAATCAGGAAGGGTGTGGTATGGAGAAAAATTCGAATATGTTACTTCTTATGATTTTTCTTTTTCATTTCCAAACATTGATATTTCCACTCCTGCTAATCTAAGTGGTGATTTTGCTGCAAGATCCGCTTCTATAAGTAAGTTCACTACAAATGTGGATGGAGCTATTATGGAAGCTACTATTCCTCATATTGTTTTTTCAAATTACAATGGACCTTATGCAAATCAAGGCCAAAGTACAATGACTTTTATTCCTAAGTCATCCAATATAAGTGTGAATGTTACCTATAATAAACCAAATTCAAGTTCTCTTGGTTGGCTTAATTATCTTCAGATCCATGCACGCAGGCAATTGAAAATGCAAGGAAATCAAATGATTTTTAGAGATAAAAAGTCATTAGGTGCGGGAAATGTTGCAGAATATATTCTTTCCAATACAACTGCCGCAATTAAAGTGTGGGATATTACACAACCATATAATATTGTAAACCAGGATCTGGTTGCTGCAGGGAACTCTCATTCTTTTAAAGCCTCCGCTGATTCTCTAAGGGAATTTGTTGCTTTTAATGCTGTTGAATTTTACAGTCCTTCATTTTCCGGGAAAATTAGTAATCAAAACCTTCATGGAGTAGGTCAGGCCGAAATGGTTATTGTTTCTCACCCATTGTTTATTAATCAATCCAATGAACTGGCTCATTTTCATAGAAGCAGAGGTTTAAGTGTTGAAGTAGTTTCAACTGAAAGCCTATACAATGAATTTTCTTCTGGTGCTCCTGATGTTTCTGCAATCCGTGATTTTATGAAAATGATTTATGACAGGGCTGCAACTCAAAATGAACTTCCTAGATATTTGTTGTTGTTTGGTGACGGTTCTTTTGATAATAAAGGAAAAGGGGCTTCTAATACCAATTTTATTCTTACATATCAATCTTTAAACTCATTAGAACCGACTTCTTCATATGTATCAGATGATTATTTTGGTTTGTTAGATGATCAAGAAGGCGATTGGTTGAGTACAAGTGAATTAGTTGATATTGGCATTGGACGATTTCCTGTTAAAACAGTTGCTGAGGCTCAAAATGCTGTTAGAAAGATAAAGTCATATTATGATCCTAAAACCTTGAGGGATTGGAGGAATTTTGTGTGTTTTATTGCAGATGATCAGGATAATAATCTACACCTTGTTCAAGCTGAATTCATGGCCAATAATTCTGTAAAGGATAAAAACTACAATATTGATAAAATATATCTTGATGCTTATCAACAAATATCGACTCCTGGGGGAAAAAGGTATCCAGAAGTAAATGAGGCAATTACAAGGAGGTTTGAAAAGGGGGCATTAATAGTAAACTATACAGGCCATGGAGGAGAAATAGGCCTTGCAGAAGAAAGGATTTTAAGTACCCCACAAATAAATAATTGGAAAAATTCAGATAATCTTCCCCTTTTTGTAACTGCAACTTGTGAATTCACAAGATTTGATGATCCCTCTTTGACCTCTGCCGGAGAGTACGTGTTTTTAAATCCCCTTGGAGGTGCCATTGCTCTTTTTACTACCGTTCGATTGGTATATGCCGGTCCGAATTTTGATTTAAATAAGCATTTTTACAACTATGCCTTTGAAAAAATTGATGGTAAAAGCCCAAGATTAGGCGATTTGTTTCGACTTACAAAAATGGCAAGCGCGATACCTGGAGGAATCAATAACAGGAACTTCACTTTTATAGGTGATCCTGCCGTTGAACTTGCTTATCCCAAACACAATGTAGTAACTTCTACAATTAAAGGGAATGATGTAAATACTGTTGTTGATACAATTAAGGCACTTGAAAAAGTTACAATAACCGGTTTTGTTAGTGATGCCAATGGACAAAAATTAACAGGATTTAATGGAATTGTTTACCCTACAGTTTATGATAAATCCAGCACAGTTAAAACTTTAGGAAACGATTCAGACAGTCAGATAAGAGAATTTCAACTTCAGAAAAACGCTATTTACAGAGGAAAGGTAAGTGTAAAAAACGGAGATTTTTCATTCACTTTTATTGTGCCAAAAGATATTGGGTATAATTTTGGAAAAGGGAAAATTAGTTACTATGCAGAAAACACTATAGAAGACGCTCATGGTTATTTTGAAGAATTTTATATTGGAGGTACTGCAGATAATGCTGTTGCAGATGCTTTGGGACCCCAAATTGACCTATATATGAATAATGATAAATTTGTTTTTGGCGGTATTACTGATGAAAAGCCTAAACTTTTAGCTTATGTGGAAGACGAAAGCGGAATAAATACCGTTGGTAATGGAATTGGCCATGATATTGTTGCCATTTTAGATGAAAATACAGACAAAGCAATTGTTTTAAATGACTATTATGAAGCAGAACTTGACAGTTATCAAAAAGGAACTTTATCATATCCTTTTTCAAAACTTACGGAGGGCCCACATACCTTAAAGGTAAAAGTGTGGGATGTTTACAATAATTCCAGCGAGGCTTACACTGAATTTGTTGTTGCCAATTCAGCAGAACTTGCTTTGAAACATGTGTTAAATTATCCAAACCCTTTTACTACACATACTGAATTTTATTTTGAACACAACCAGCCGGGTATGTGGCTTGATGTACAAGTTCAAATATTTACTATTTCAGGAAAATTGGTAAAAACACTTAGTACAAGTACAAGGTCTGATGGATATAGAGCAGAGCCAATTCCTTGGGATGGAATCGATGATTTTGGAGACAAAATAGGTAGGGGAGTTTATATTTACAGGCTTAAAGTAAGAGCAAATGACGGATCAATTGCAGAAAAGACAGAAAAACTAGTAATCTTAAATTAAAAAATAATATTAACTATCTTTGAATTCTTAAATAACGGTGATTATATGTATAAAAATAGCAGGATAATAAAAATTTTTTCAACCTTGTTTTTTTTAATTGGAGGAAAAATTTATGCTCAAAATCAACAGGAAATAAACGCTATAACAACAGCGGTTCCATTTTTATTAATAGCGCCCGATTCAAGAGCGGGAGGCATGGGTGATGCAGGGGTTGCGGCTTCTCCAGATGGTAATTCTATTCACTGGAATCCTTCTAAGCTTGCTTTTATTGAAGATGATATGGGGTTTTCCCTTTCATACATTCCCTGGTTGCGATCATTAGTGCCAGATATTAATATCTCTTATTTGTCAGGATATAAAAGAATAGATAAAGAGCAAACTATTGCTGCCTCTTTATTTTATTCTTCTTTAGGAAACATTCAGTTCACAAACATGAATGGAGATCCAATTGGAGATTACAGACCAAATGAATTTGCTTTTGATGTTGCTTATGCAAGAAAATTATCTCCTTACTTCTCTGGAGGAATTGCAGTAAGATATATCTATTCAAACCTTACCATGGGCCAAAATGTTGGCGGTGCAGACACTCGTGCTGGCATGGCTGCTGCGGCTGATGTTTCTGGCTATTACGTAAATCCGGACATTAAACTTGGAAATGTTCCAGCAACAATTGCTGTGGGAGCTAATCTTTCCAACGTAGGAAATAAAATGGCTTATTCAGGTACAGGAAGAAGAGATTTTATCCCGATTAATTTACGTATAGGTCCTGCTCTTACATTAAAGCCGGATGAGTTCAATAGCATAACTTTTGTTTTTGATGCAATGAAACTAATGGTTCCTACTCCTCCCTTATACAACAATAATCGAGAAATATTGGCAGGTAGAGATCCGGATGTTGGTGTTGCAGCTGGTATGTTTGGATCCTTTAATGATGCTCCAGGAATGCCAATGACGGACGAATCCGGAAGATATATTTTTAATGATGATGGAACAGCCCAAATTGAAAAAGGAAGTGTGTTCAAAGAAGAGATGAGAGAAATAAACATGTCATTAGGTATGGAATATTGGTATGATAAGCAATTTGCTCTTCGTGTTGGATATTTCCATGAGCACTCAACAAAAGGAAACAGGAAATTCGTTACTTTTGGTGCTGGCTTAAAATACAATGTATTTGGTCTTGATCTTGCATATATAGTTCCAACAGTACAAAGGCATCCTCTTGCAAATACATTAAGATTTACCCTTACAATGAATTTTGCTGCTGTTAAGCAAGGAGGAAATACTCCAAATTGATTTAATATTTAGGCGCTTTTTATTTTAAAAATACGACCTGTACTATAATAATAGCATAATGAAGATTAGAATTGGTTTTGGATTTGATGTTCATCAACTGGAAACGGGAAAGGATTTTTGGCTGGGAGGAATAAAAATCCCTCATACAAGTGGTGCAGTGGGTCATTCTGATGCTGATGTTTTAATCCATGCAATTTGTGATTCACTTTTGGGAGCAGCGAATATGCGTGATATTGGTTTTCATTTTCCAAATACAGATCAAAAATATAAAGGAATAGATTCAAAAGAACTTCTAAAAGAGGTAATTCAGATAATTAAGTTGAAAGGATATAGTGTAGGAAACATTGATGCTACACTTACCCTTGAAAATCCAAAAATCAACCCTTTTATACCTGAAATGATAAGTGCTTTGGCTAATGTCATGAAAATAGATACTGATTGTATTTCTATTAAAGCAACAACAAATGAAACACTTGGCTATGTTGGCAGGGAAGAGGGTGTTAACGCATACGCTGTTGCACTTATTGAGAAAACTAGCTAACACTTCTTTTAGATGAGCAAAAAAATACGGATAAATATTATCCTGGATGAATTTGATACTGTTTCAGAATTAAATCAACAAGAACAACTTCTTTTGGAAAAAGCTTCTGAAGCAGCCAGAAATGCTTATGCTCCTTATTCTGGATTTAATGTTGGTGCTTCTGTTTTGCTTGAGAATGGAACTATTGTTATTGGCAGTAATCAGGAAAATGCTGCTTACCCTTCAGGACTTTGTGCTGAAAGAGTTGCAATATTTGCTGCCGGTGCTCAATACCCAAATGTAAAAATTAAAACAATCGCCATTACTGCAAACTCG
Source organism: Bacteroidota bacterium (assembly GCA_030856445.1). GTDB lineage: Bacteria > Bacteroidota > Bacteroidia > JACCXN01 > JACCXN01 > JACCXN01. The sequence goes on along the minus strand of JALYPI010000096.1, from coordinate 2,544 downwards.
AAAAATGTAAAGATTGATACACCTGTTGCTCCTTGTGGATCATGTAGGCAGGTGCTTGCAGAATATGAAAAAAAGAATGGCGGGCCTATTAAATTAGTTCTTAAAGGAGAGCAAGGAAAAATAATTACAATGGATTCTGTCCTTACTTTACTTCCTTTAGTTTTTTCCAGTAGTAATTTGGGTAAATAGTATCTTTTGAAAAATATTTTTTTGGTTTTAGACGTTATAACTATATGTCTTTAATAAAAAGTATATTGAAAACACCTTCAAATGCCCAGGTTCTTGTTTGGGCTTATGGAGACAATGAAACTCCTGCTTTTTTAAAAGTATTAATTCCCTTGTCCTTTTTATACCTTTTTAGTCCAATTGATTTTATTCCTGATTTTATTCCTCTAGCAGGGTGGATTGATGATTTAATAGTGGTGCCTGCTTTAATCTTGTTTGTAATAAATCATTTGCCAGCTCCAGTATACAGGAGAGCTTCTAAGAAAGCTAAAAATTTTAAGCTTCTATTTGCATCTATTACAATATTGATTTTGTTGATTTTTACCTTTTTTCTGGTTTTTTTAACAAGGTTGATTTTCTTTTAAAATCAAAAAGTAATTTTTAATACATATAAATTAGCGCCTTTTTTAAATAATTTCTTTGAATTAAATCTCTTGTTTTAAGCATTTTGCCTTTATTAATGAGATATATTTAAACTTTCCAAGCTTAAACTGCTAAACTTTCTTATTTTCTAATTTAAAAGTTTTATTTTTGTCGCCAATATAATTAATTACTACATTATCTGTAATGGCAAAAACAAAAACTGAATCCAAAAAAGTATCAGGTAAAACTATTTCAAAAGAAACCTACCTGAAATGGTACGAATCAATGCTTCTTATGAGGCGATTTGAAGAAAAAGCTGGACAATTATATATTCAACAAAAATTTCAGGGCTTTTGCCATCTCTATATTGGGCAGGAAGCATTGGTTGCTGGTGCAATTTCTGCTACCCGCGAGGATGATAACATGATAACAGCATATAGAAATCACGTACATCCTATCGGAAAAGGAATGCATCCTAAATATGTAATGGCTGAATTGTTTGGAAGAATTACCGGTTGTTCTAAAGGTAAGGGTGGATCTATGCATATGTTTGATAAAAAACTCCGCTTTTTTGGTGGGCATGGAATAGTTGGAGCACAGGTTCCATTGGGTGCAGGGATTGCATTTGCCGATAAATACAGTGGGAATGACAGGGTGACACTTTGTTATATGGGTGATGGCGCTGTTAGGCAAGGGGCTTTTCACGAAGCATTAAATATGGCTATGACCTGGAAACTTCCTGTGATCTTTATTATTGAAAATAATTATTATGCAATGGGTACTTCTGTTGAACGTACTTCAAATGTGAAAGAATTATATAAATTAGGAAGTGCATATGAAATGCCATCTTTCCCAATTGATGGGATGGATTGTGAAAAGGTTCACGAGGCCGTTGCAAAAGCAGTGGAAAGAGCAAGAAAAGGGGAAGGGCCAACACTTTTGGAAATGCTGACTTACAGGTATAAGGGACATTCCATGTCTGACCCGGCAAAATACCGCACCAAAGAAGAATTAGCACAATATAAAGCAAAAGACCCTATAGAACAAGTATTGGGTGTAATTGAAAAGAACAAATGGGCTAATGAAAAAGATCTGGAAAAGATCAACAAACGTGTGAAAGACCTGGTAGAGGAATCTGTTAAATTTGCTGATGAATCTCCATTCCCAGAAGCAGAGGAATTATACAAAGATGTATATATGCAACAGGACTATCCTTATATTATTGAAGATTAATCTAACATTAAAGTAAAATATAAAACTATGGCTGAAATAGTTAGAATGCCTAAATTAAGTGACACCATGACAGAAGGCGTTGTTGCAGCATGGCATAAAAAAGTAGGTGATAAAGTAGCATCGGGTGATTTATTGGCTGAAATTGAAACGGATAAAGCCACAATGGAATTCGAATCTTTTCAAGAAGGTTACTTACTGCACCAGGGAATTAAAACAGGTAGCAGTGCTCCTGTGGATTCCATTCTTGCTATTCTTGGAGAAAAAGACGAAGACATTTCTAAATTGTTAAAAGAAGAGGAATCAAAGCAAACAAAAGCTAAGGAACCTAAAGAAGCTGAGAAGAAAGAAGAAAAAAAGGAAGAGAAACAAACTGAAACCAAAGCAGAACCCCAAAAAGAAAAAGTGCAGGAAGCTCAACCTGCTGTTCGTGAGTATGAGCATAAAGATGGGCGTTTAAAAGCATCGCCTCTTGCCCGGAAATTAGCTGAGGAAAAGGGAGTAGATATTTTTCATATTACCGGAAGCGGGGATGGAGGCAGGATTGTTAGAAGGGATATTGAATCCTATACTCCTGGTGGATCTTTCCATGGTGGTTCAGCAATCAGAAAGGAAAGTTACAAAGAGGAGCCAGTTTCTCAAATGCGTAAAACAATAGCGCGAAGACTGGCTGAGAGTAAATTTTCTGCTCCGCATTTTTATCTTACCATGGAAATTAATATGGAT
>JALYPI010000082.1 GCA_030856445.1 Bacteroidota bacterium | reverse complement strand
ACCAACTGGTGAATTTTGAAGGCAATGTCCCTAATGAAGTAACTATTGAAGATAAAAGCCTATTAGAACAAGTAAAGCTTATCCAGGAACTGGAAACGGAAGAAAAAAATATGGTTTTTAAAATGATTGATACTTTCCTGACCCAAAAGAAATTTAAGGATTTCTTTCAGAAAAATGCTGCGGCTCTGTAAAACTGAAAAGGACTGGATCCTAAACCCTTTCCTAAAGCTTGGCCAGGTTACACTTTCCCTGGCTTCAGATTTGCACCTAATGGGAATTTTACCAAGAAGTTGAAAACTTCCATTATAATTTCTCACAAGTGGCCCTGCGGAACACTTGCGAGAGCGGGGGTTTTATAAAAGAGCGAGACGCTCCAAAATAATTGCCACTGGTGAAGACACCAGCGGCTGCGCTTGCAATTCCTACTAGCGGGTGCGGGGGTAATAGCTTAAGGATTCTATTATTTTCAATATCCTTTGCTAGCCATTCCCCATACATCTGTTTAATTATTTCCTCCTGAATTGCCATAATTATTAATTGTGTAACACTACTTAATAGAAGGTCATTAGGTATTAGGGTCTGAATGACATTTATACGCTTTCAAGAAAAGTTTATCAACTGCATTTTTACTTCAGCCTCAAATTGTATTAACTTTCTTATAAGGCAAATTTCTAGTTAAGTATAATATTATATGTTATTTAACTTTTTTAAATCTACTTCTTGGTCAAGAGCAATTTGATTTTTCACAATAAAAGACAATATGCTTGTAAAATTATTGTGTGCTTCTTGCCACTGCTTGTATGTTTTTTCCCTTTTATCAATATAGGATTTATCAATAAATCCATTTCCTTCTAGGGAAAGTTCATTCTCAGCTTTATGAAAAGCGGTTAATTTTTGAATTACATCATTTCGTAATTCATTTAAATACTCTTTGTATTTCATTTTGTGATATATTTATAATTTTTACTTTAATTTTTAGTCTCTTCCACGGAAAATTAATAACGGCTAATCATTTTTAAGTCTATCAAGTAGACTTTTTGCCATTTCCCTAACTTCTTTCCATTGGCTATTATTTACAAAGTCTTTAGTATTCCATAAAGAAGCATCTATTTCGTTAATTTTATTTTTTAATACATTTATTTGTTCTATAAACTCCTCAGGAACCATTCCCGCTGAATATAGTTTTTTAATATTCTCTTGGTAAAAAAAAGTATGCGAATCTCCCTCTAATTCCTCCAGTTTAAATTCAAGCTCAGAATTATTATACTCTTCAGCATCTCCGCTAGGTAGCATAAGTAAGTCCAATGTACTTTTAAAAGCGTTAAATAACTTTTCCATATATTCTAATTAATTAATCTGCAACATGAATGGTTGACGTATCATTGCTAGTTGCTTTATAGTCTTTCCCCACAACCTTATTTTTACCTGCACTTCCGCTATTTATTTTGTAATAAGTTGAATTAGGGTGATGCGAATTTCCAGTTGTGAATGAAACAAAGCCATCTCCATTTTTTTGAGTAAATTTCCATCCCTCTCCTGAGTTTAATGCCTTCCGCTCCCAGCCATCTCCTAAAATATCAGCAACTTCCGAAGCAGACTTTCCCCAAATAGCTTTAGGATTAGTAACTAAATCATCAAATGATGTTAACGTCTTTACTGTTGGAGTTGTTAGTTTAGGTTTTTTTCCACCAACAACTTTAGCAGTAATTAATGCAGCCCCCAAATCTTCATATGTTCCAAATTTAGTTAATACATCAGTTACGTGCTTTCCAGTATTGCCAGAACTCATGAAATAATCAAGTCTGTCTGGTGCATCTGCTACAAAAGCTTCAACTGCTGGTGCAACATTCTTTTTATAATAATTAACAGGCCCTCGTTTGCTTATCTCATCTAGAGCATTCATTGTCGTTGCCGCACCATTCATAATTTGAATAAACACATTTCCTGCAAATTTAACTGCTGACTCCAAATGATTATCGTCAGAATTATGTTGAATTTTGTCTTCAGTTGGAAAGGACTCTAAACCTTCTAATTCTATCATATCAATTACCCTATTCTCACTGAATGCATATGGAGAATTATGCGGAAATTTTGCGAATAGTGGGTCAATAGAAAAAAACCTACCAATACGTGGGTCATGCATTCGGAAAGTATAATTTATACTATTTCCAGCTCCCTTCACCTCGTCATCCTTCTCCTGTCCTTGGAAGCCGTAGCTACACGGATTAATGGATAATCCTGTTGTATTTGTAAACCCTATGGATAGATTATTCATCAATATTAATTGCTCCTAAGAATTAGGTTTGAATTACGAATATACAATTAAGTTTAAATCTCTCACATATTATTTAATATAAGGCAATAAAAAAGCCCCTGAACAATTAAGTCCAGAGGCATGAAATTTATTATTGTTTATATTATCCTAAGGGATGGAGCATGTTAATCATTTCCCTTTGTTCGTCAATATTCTTTCTCCTATACTGTTCTGTTGTACTAGGCCACCTGTGACCAGCGAATAATTGAACATCTTCAATTGATTTTCTATGTTCGTTAAGAAGATTAGAAATTACGCTTTGTCTTATAGTCATTGGGTTTAAGTTTCTGTCTGGGAACAATCCTTTTAAAGGTTGAATCATGGAATTAACACCATCAACTGTTTCAGGAACGCCCCTTTGTGTTATCAAAAGACAATCTGTTTCTGATTGCATGAGATTTTGTCTTGATGTGTCCATATATCTTTGAATTAACATGATTTGATTAGGCTTTAGATTAAGTGTTCTGGATGCTATTTTCTTGCTTCCCTTAATATAAATAGTTCCTTCATCCAGATTTATGTTTTTTATCTGTAATCTTATTAATTCAGAACCAGATAAAGCTTGGTATATCAAAAGGGATATTGTAACCTTATTTCTTAATTCCAAGTCCTTGTATCTGTTTTCTCGGTTCATTAGTAGTTCCAGTTCAGATGAGGTGAACAAATCCTGTAATTGAACTGGTTTTTTCTTCCGTTTTAACCGTATGTTCCTACATGGATGGTCATTCCTTTGGCCTGTTTCTAGCAGATAATCATAATACCTTTTTATGGATGCTAGCTTGGTACTTAGATTACTCACATCACCTGTACTAGTCTTTAATTCATTGATGTAATTTAAAATATCACCATACAAAAGACCCTTAGCATTTTTGTTTTTCATTAAAAAGACATCAATGTAATATACATAAGTCTTTGTTGTTTGTTCTGTATGACGTTTATTTAGGTAATGTTCCAATGTTTCAATTCTCATAATTAATTTTTTATTAAGTGTTGTTTTAACTTTCTTCTCCTAGCATAGATATGTACAGTGTCTATTTCTGAATGTCCTAGAAAATCCTTCACAAATTCAATAGTTGCCCCATTATCCAGCAAATGGGTAGCTATTGAATGCCTTAGACAATGAAGGGTTATTTCCTTTTTTATTATATCAAGGTTATCCGTTTTTATAATCAGTTCTTTCAGTCTTTCATTGATATGGTCACCTTTCATCATCTTGCCTTTATTATTGATTAAAAAAGCCTCTGTTTTATGCTTTGTATTTTCCTTTAGGTAAGAATGTCTTTCATTCACCAGATAGTCCTTTAAATCTCTTATAATGGCATTTGAGAGAGGTATTTCCCTACGCTTGTCATTCTTTGCTTTTCTTACAATCATAAAACCTTTGGTCAATTGAATATCTGACACTTCCAGTTGTTCAATTTCTGTTCTCCTTAGACCACATCCATAAGCTAATGAAAGGATTGCCTTGTCTCTTTTATTTTCTACTGCATCTATCAAAATTTTTATTTCTTCTACCGATACAATATTTCTTTGCATTCCATTGCCCCTAGCATGTTTAGGTAAAATAATACTTCTGGTAATTTTGTTTTCCTCAAGCATGTAGTCAAAAAACAACCCTATTGCGAACATGTGCCCTGAAACAGTTGATGAGGCCAATACTCCACCTGTCTTAAGGTTTGGCCTTTCAATTAGGTATTCATAATACTTAACCATATCAATGGTTTGAAGTGCCTTAATCTTTAACAGTCCTTTATTTTCTAGGTAGCTTAGAAACTCTTTAACATAGTCCTGATACATGCTGCCTTTTCCAAGCTTATACCCTGCTACTCTTATCATTTTATCAAATCCATTCAATAATAATTGATAGGATGCTGTGTGTAATTCAAATCTGCTTTTCATGTCTTTAAAATTTTATGTTTTTTATTTTTCCTTTATATACCAGTTCCTGAATTATTGGAACACTAGGCACTTTTCTTTACTGCTGCAAGGATTCTAGTGTCCCAAGATGCTATTTCAATCCCCTTATTTGGTTCATCAATTCATTTTTGATTCTTTGTCTGGTCTTATCCATGTCATCCCAGTAGGCTATTTTATACTTGAATCCTTTATTGGCTGAACCTTCTGCCACATGAATGTATTCCAGTTGTTTCATTTCATCCATATATCTAAACATTTGTGATTTGCTGAGGTTAAATTCCTGTCTTACCTCTCTGGCTGAAAACTTGTATTGAATGCCTTGAGATTGTTTCTTCACATAGTTTTTTAATTGCTCAAAGAATTGTCTTGTTGAACTATCCAATTCATCAATTTTCCACATGATTGCATCAAATAGGATTTCACATGCTTGTTCTAAATCCTCAATGGTAGCTATAAGCCTTCCTTGTTCATCCTGTTCTCTTTGGAATTGGTTGAGTAGTGTTATCTGACAAACAAAGGACTGGTAGTGATTATTAAGCCTCCTGAGCATCTTTGCTTCAACTGGCAAGAGTAATTTATCCGCATAACGATTTACCACCTCATACGTCTTTAATGTTCTTATACAGTTTTGCAACAGTTCCCTAGCCTTAACTTCTGCCACACCATCTATTAATCCTGCTATCTTCTTGTTTTGCTGCACGATAATAAGATGGGTTTGTTCTTCACTCTCATCAATACCCAATACTATGCTTCTACTCATGTTATCATAGTAAATTTCTGCATGGGTGGTAGCAACAAGACTGGCAAAGCTGGCCTGAACTGTCTTAACAGTTGACAAAAGATTTCCAAACTTATCTTTATAGGTGGTACTGCTGCTTACCTGTCCAGCGGATTGCATTTCCCTAAAGGCATATTGAGCCTCTTCATCAAGGCCATCTATATCCTGTATTAAAACTAATTTATTCACCAGTTCATCCTTTTGGTAGTGATAAAATGACTTACTTGTTACCCTTGTCATATTTAAGATGTCCTCTGATGGCATTAGGCTTGCTATGGCATTTATTAAATGGGTCTTACCACTTCCAGAAGTCCCTTGAATAAGTCCATGTAACGGTTGAAGCATTTTATATGTACTGGCAATTACAAAGACCATCTTTCTGTTACTTTCTTCGCCAACAATCCCACTAGTTTGAATAAGTCCGTCAATTCTATTGATTAAATCTGGCTGACTTAAAAATATGATTGCTTCCCTTTCTTTTTCAGGTGGCAATAGGTTAACTGATTTTCTCTTGGTGCTTTGATTTAATTCCAGTTGGTCATCTCTATGGATTTCCAATAAATCGGTAAGCTTTAGTAAATCTGCTTCTATGTCATTCTGCTCTAGGTGTTCACCCTCACTAATTGCCTTACTGAAATTCAGTACATGTGCCCTATCATATAAATCAATTTTATTTCTGTGTTTCCGCTTGCTAGTAGTCTCTTCAAAGTGGATGCTTACCTTCATAATCCCCAAATCACTTGGTAACTGGCCTAAAATATAGTATGTACCTAGACTGGTTTTAAAAGACATCTTACCTTCATGGATGAGGTTTAATTCACTTATTTCCGTTCTGAACAAATCAGGGTTGGTTATGATTACACGCTCTTCTAATAAGCTTAAAATACCATCCAACCCATAGTTTAACCACATGGTATTAAGGCTGTGATTTTCTGGTAAACTAATCTCACTAATCCTTAACTGAGGATTCTTGTTTTTTAAATATTGTATGTTGTCCTGCATGATTATTAATTGATAAATAATATTTCTTCTAGTTCTTTAAGATTTTCAATAACCTTAAAATGTTGCTCTTTAAATTCACCATCATGTAAGGCTATTACAGCATCTCTGTTATCCATTATTTTGGATTCAAGCAATGTTGCTGCATCCAGTATATTTTTAGTGATGTAAAGCTTTTTTGTAAGTGCTGACGGGTAGCTTGGATAGATTCCTTCCTGATTAAGATACTCTGCTGTCTGTGCCTCTAAGTGAATACGGATTGCATAAAAATTTACCACTTCACCCGATTTGTTTTTTAATGCAAAAACTATTGCTTCTTTACCAAAGCTTGTGTATGCTGGCGGATTACCTTCCTTCTTTCCATTGATACCGTTTTCTTTTAAGAATCCCACGCTAGCAAGCTCCTTTATAAAATCTTCTTCTCTTCGGTGGTGCATCTGGCCACTATTAAAGCAAGCTCCTGTCAGGTCAATTGAAAGCCCCTTATCTTCAACCCATTTTCTTGGTTCTTTTGCTTTACCTGCCCTTATTCCATTGCTCAGGCTGAGGTGTATCATTTTTAATATTTCTTCTTTTGTTTTCATTAATTATTGTTTATTTGCTCCCGTTCAGGCAATAGTTTTCCCTGCTGGAATTTCACCAGTTTTAAAAAACCTCGCATAAACGAAAGGATAGGATATATCAGGTCACATCAGTGACTATGATAGATTCTGTTATTACTATATGTCTTGTTGAAAGTCCGTCATGCCCGACCTTAAAAGGTCTAGTAGGACTGGATTCAGAGTTTTTGTTCTGAATCATATAAGTTTTGCTACTGGATATGCTAGCAATATCCCCTTGAGACTTTGGGTGTATCATTTGAGGTATGCTGGCCAGACTTTTTTTTAATACTTCAAGTGATATATAGCAAAAATACCCGATTATTTCTTTAGGTGCAAGGTTGGCTTGAAAATAAAGTTTTAGAACCATCATTCAACTTTTAAATTATCATTCAGGTGTCTCTTATATAACCTCATAACAGTTGTAGCCTGAAATGTTTTATTGTATCTCGTTTTAAAATTCAATTCGTTTAAGTAAGAAGCTATTTTATTATAGGACATATCCTGATTAACACAACTTTTAATCATTGCTTGAGCTTGTCTATTATTATCATTACTCTTAGCATTTTCTCGTACAGCTGAAATTCCTTTTTGAATTGCATCTGGTGTAAGATTCTTTGGATTTCCAAGTTTCACACCCTGTTTCCTTAATTCAGATAAGGCATTTTTTGTCCTAGTGGATATTGTTTCTCGTTCATGCTGACTAATCGTACTATATATACCCAAATTTAAAGTATTCATATCTGGAATGTCTAATGATTTAATACTTACCCCACTTTGTTGTACTCTGTCTCTTAATTGAAATAAAAAACTTACCTCTCTGCTTAATCTGTCTAATTTTGCAATTATAAGGGTAGCTCCTGTTTTTTGTGCTTGTTGTATAGCTTTTTCTAAAACTGGACGGTTATTATTCTTTCCAGATTCAATCTCCACATGTTCATGTAGGATTGCACCATTTGCACCAATAAAATTTCTAACTGATGTCTTCTGAGCTTCAATACCAAGACTAATATTATTAGCTCTCATTTGAGATGCAGTTGAAATTCTATAATAAGCGATATAATTTGTCATGATGTCAGTTGAATTACGTTTTGTTACAATCCTTAAATGTTCGTTCTTTGTTTGTAATGGTATCAAAAGTTCTTAATAAGGCACTCGGCTAGAAACTTTAAATAATGGTTAACATCTCCATTAACAAAGTCTATTTTTCTTAATGTGCTTAATATGGTTTCTTGCTCTCTTTGACTGGTATTTAATATTGTTTCAATTAAAGCATCAGTATCAATGAAATGCATAATTCCCTCTGAATCCAGTATTTCAAACAATTCACACCTGATTGTTTTTTCTGCGAAGAAATTTTTTAAGTACGTTGAAGCCATGGTCTGTAAGTTTTACTTTTCAAAAGTACCTGGTTTTCAGACAACTACAAAGAAAAATCCTGGTTATTAAGGAGTTGAAGAAGCTTTTTACTTTTGGGAAGGGGGTAAGACGTAATTTGGGGATGGGCATTGGCAATATTTTATAATAGATAAACACAAGTTTATCATTTGACCTATACGCCTTCGGCTAGTTGAAGTGTTGTTTTTATTTATTTTAATGGTGTTAGCCGAAGGCAATTTGACTTCGCAATACTTTATATACTTATTTAATTAAAGTTAATTAAATGACATTAAATTCACGTGCCTTCGGCAATTGAAATATTAAAATTTATTATTATTAAAATAAAGTTTCTTTACGCCTTCGGCTTGTTGGAGTATTCTTCTTTCAATGATAAAAAAATATAGTAATATTACTGTGGCCTCTGGCCACTTCTGGTTGGAATAGATTTCTTTCATCAACCTTCGGTCACACCAATTCACAATAAAGAAAAAAAAAGGAACTCCATTATATATTTATTTCTTATTAATATTAATCTTATAGTAATATAGTATCTTATTTATGCCCCACTTTTGATACCATTCAAATTAATACTATTCAATTTGAAACTATTCAAATAGACTTGACTAAATTTTTATTTGCATTATAATTAGAAAAGTTGAGGTAAAATCTTCAACAAATAACCCAGAGATGGGAAATAAAATTCACTTATAAGCATGAAACAAGAATTTATTAATTACTCAAAACTGTGGGTCAGCGTTAAAAGTTGGGGATTAACCTAAAAAAGGATAATTTTGAATCAAAAAAATTATCGAAGCAATAGACATTAAGTTAATACATCATTTGTTTCCATCTGAATTGATGGATTATTTTATG
>JALYPI010000073.1 GCA_030856445.1 Bacteroidota bacterium | reverse complement strand
CGTTATATGTTTGAATTAACCAAAGAGGAGAGTGAATCTTCAAGGTCGCAAAATGCGACCTTGAAAAGAGGTGAAAATATCAAATACCTTTCCTACGCATTTACAGAACATGGCGTACTGATGCTGTCCAATGTATTAAAAAGCAAAAGAGCGATACAGGTAAGCATGAGAATAATAGATGTGTTTGTAAAGATGCGTGAAATGCTGACAGATAATACTGAATTACGTTTAGAGATTGAATACATAAAAAAGAAGGTTGATAATCACGGAAAAAACATCGAACTTGTTTTTCAATATCTTGATGAACTATTAGAAAAGAAAGAAAACCCAAAGCCAAGGCAACAGATCGGCTACAAGAAAAACAAATAGAGTTGGAAAGAAAGCGGTAAAAAATAAATACCCCCTTTGATCGGGATGATTTATGACCCATCCCCCAACGCTCAAAAAAGGATAAAAGGGCTTTCCCCACACGGCTGTTTTTTGTTTGTTTTATGCCCCTCCCTCCGGTCAGTCAAGGGCATTGCCTGCGGCAGCAAGGTGTTTTTATGTTGATATGATGAACTGCCTTCCCGATGAGTATCTCGCCCAAAAAAATGACATTAAATGCGCCAAAAACAGAAAATTTTTTGTCGCATTTAATGTTTTGATTTTCTTAAAAGGACAAAAAACTCAAGCGGGGAAGGGGCAAGACAACAGCTCTGTGAATACTAAAAATCTGAGTTCGATTTAAAAAACAGTGAGCTGTTCAGTTTTTTTGATCATAAAGTTCAGGGAATCTCTGTGACTTCTCCGTGCAACCTCTGTAAAATAATAGAAACCATGCCATCTCTAATATGAAGTTCAGCGTAATGAAAAATGAATATTGCGGTACAGAAGTGTCATTTATAATCGAACTTCGGTTAAAAGTAAATTGTTTGATTTTGGGGGCTTAAAATCTAACAAGGATAGGACAAAAAAAAGGAATGTTATTTTATTGGGGTCTTCCACCCCAAACCCCGAAAGCTCATTTTTATTGATAAATCCGCAACTGTCAACACTATCAAAGATTTACCAATAAAAACAAGCAGCAGATTTTAAGCCTCAAAAGGAAAGCTAAAAATATTCTGAAAACCAAAAAGCTCAATGGATTTATCTATCTTGCAGGCTAATAAATAAAAAAAAATTCAAAGTTATTAAAACACGAAATGAAAATAAAGTTAAACCAAAGAAAAAATTAACAAAACTTCAGATTCTTGGAATTGTACTATGGGTGGTAATAATTCTAATTTCTTTAGCTGCTTTATTTCAATAAAGGTTGATTATTTCAGGTACGGCTGACCCCAATGCACCGATTCGGGGCCCAAAAAGTTGAATAGTATAAACAGAGTTCTATTAATATAAGTAGTTCCTGTAGTTAAGGAAGCAAAAAATCATTCTGTTATATTGATCAGTTGTAAAGCTTAATGCACAGCTGGCATCATGGTATGACATAATATTACCTAAAATAGGTGTATAATAATCATTGTTGGCATCAACATTAGTTCCGTTCCAAACACATCCTGGATCAATTGGAGCTGGATTAATATCAGCAGGCGTATCACAAACAAGGTCTCCCGCAATTGTGCAGTTACTTCCATTTACTAATTCATTGCCAAGGGAAACTTCAAAGGGATGATAAAGTCCGAAAAAATGGCCCATTTCATGGTAAAGTGTTTTCCCGTTTACACCATTTTTGGCAATGCATATTAAATCATATCGTGGAGAACCGGGCATGGAAATACCTAATGGGGCATAACCATTTGCTCCTCCTGGATCTTCAATTTCTTCAACCAGCACTATATTTATTACATTCTCTTTACAATAAAGGGCTACAAACTCATCATGCTCTTGACCTGCGTGCCATTTATTGTATTTATAGGCGTACACAGTATCAATACTGCATACCTGAAAGGAAAGGCAAATTGGGCTAAACCAATTATTTAATGACTGCACTCCATTATTAATATTAGCAATTGTAAGACCCAGGTCATTTAAACTATCGGTTACAATAATATAATTTATTGACAGAACCTTATTCAAACAATTTGTAATTCCTTGAAATTCATATAAACTTAACAAGGATTGATAATGCCCCTCTTCAATTTGTCTTGCATTTGATGGAACAACTGTACCACATTTAAAGTCCTGGCTTTTGACTATTGAAGCCATTAAAACCAGGCAAAAGAACAACAAAGATGATATATTTCTTCCCATGTAATATTGACTAAATCAAACAATTCTAAATTATTTAAAGTAAAGTAACGTAAATATTCTGTATTTTTAATCCCTTATCCATCTTATTTTTGTTTTAATGAACAAAACATTTTCCAGCATACTTATATGCTTCTTCTATATCAGTTTTGGAAGTTCTAATATTTATGCACAAATTTCGGCCAGCACCACATCTGGTTGTGCTCCTCTTGTTGGTGTGCAGTTTACGGGTGTTGCAGGCGCAACTTCTGTTCAATGGGACTTTAATGATTTAAGTTTTTCAAATTTATTAAACCCAACCCACACCTTTGCAAATATTGGCACTTACAATGTTCATTTTACTGGAACAGTTAATGGCTCCCCAGTTAGCCATTTTATAACTATTGAAGTTTTTGGCAAACCCACCCCTGTTTTTACAAATACAAGTCCCACTTCAGGGTGTCTGCCACTTTTGGTTAATTTTTCAAGTACATCCACTGGAGGTGGAGGAACATCTATTACTAATCATAGCTGGACTTTTGGAGATGGAGGTGCAAATACTGCTAACAATGCAAATCCCGCTTATCTTTATACTATTCCCGGTCAGTTTAATGTTACCTTAATTGTTACAGATGCAAATGGATGTGATTCATCTCTTACCATAAACAATATGGTTTCAGCTTCTAACAAGCCCATTCCTGTAATAACATCCAACCCTAATCCATCAACCAGCTGTACATTTCCCTTTATTGTTACATTCAATGCATCCTCCTCTGTTAGTAATTCCACAACTGGAAGCACCCTTACCTATAACTGGAATTTTGGTAATGGCAACACTTCAACTTTGGTAAATCCTCCTACTCAAACCTATACAGCAAATGGAACTTATCCTGTAAAATTAATTGTAACGGACAATAATAATTGTAGTGATTCAACTTTGAAAAATGTAATAATTGCCAATCCTTTCGCCTCATTTGCAGTAGCAGACACTGTGTGTAAAACCGTGTTTTTTGATGCCTCAGCTTCTTTTGGTGGAAATAAGAACTGGAATTATGGTGATGGTTTTTCAGGAACATCTCCAACTCATACTTATGCTAATGGTGGAAACTACACTGTAACACTTACAGTAACTGCAGGAACTTGTGTTGATGATACCATTATTAATATTTTTGTAGAAGATGTTTTGGCTGATTTTGATCTTTCGCCTACCTATGCCTGTTCTTTACCACAAACTATTAATCTAAACAACAATTCAGTAAACGGCAGCACTTATGAATGGAATTTTTTCAGTGATTCAACTCACTATGAAGTCACTCCCGTGAATTCCACTTTATTTAGTCCATCCATCTTGATCTCAAATTTAGACACTAACAGGTATACTGTGAATAAAGAGGATTATATTCTTAATATTCAATTAATTGTAACCAGTCCACATGGTTGTATTGACTCTATAACCAAAACTGCTCTTGATACTATATATCTTCCCACAGCAAGGCTTCAACCAGATGTAACTCATGGTTGCGCTCCCCTAACAGTGGCTTTTTCAGATTCAAGTATTTCAAAAGAAACTATAGTAAATTGGGAATACCATTTTGGAGATGGAACCATAATTAACCCTGCCTCGCCCAATGAAACTCATACTTATACAAACCCGGGGTTATATGAGGCTATGTTGATAATTACAAATAGCGCAGGATGTATAGATACATCTTATGCAATTTTTATTTATGTAGGAGCTCCTCCTACCCCTAATTTTTCTGTTTCCCCTACCAATGCCTGTATTAACACTCCGATAAGCTTTACTGACCTTTCTACTTCAAATGGAACACCAATAGATACCTGGCATTACAATACGGATAACAACTTTTTCATGTCTTCTTGTTATGAGGACCCTAATCCAACCTGGTCTTTTGTTGGTTCAACAGGATCGCAGGATATAACGCTTGTTGCCTGTTCCTATGGCTGTTGTGATGAATTTACAATTTCAAATGCAATTACTATAAATGGTCCCCTTGCTCAGTTTAAAACGCAAATGGATTGCGACACACCTATGGACTACACTTTTACTGCAGAAATTCAAGATGCCGATTATTGGACATGGGACCTTGGGGATGGAACGGTTTTGAATAATTCAACTCAACTTGTTGTTAATCACACTTATACTTCAACAGGAGATTACCTTGCACAATTAATCGCTTATAACAATACCAGCGGCTGCCAACCTGATACTTTTAGTGTAAATGTATATGTGAAAGAAATACAAGCTCTTTTTACAAATGACACCATTTTTTGTACTAATCAAGGTATTACATTCAATGCATCTGCTTCTGTGGATGTACATACTTTTACAAACAATGGTTATGTTTGGCTATGGGGTGATAACACACCACCAACTATTACCTCGTCAAGTACTCCTAGTCATTCATTTGCTACAGCAGGAAATTATAATGTGAAATTAATTGTTACCGATATAAACGGATGCAGAGACACTATAACCAGAGAGGTTAGAGCAAGTGCTGTTGCCGCCAATTTTAATCCTGATAGTTATTATGGCTGCACTCCATGGACTGTTAATTTTACGGATCTTTCTACTTCTGACACAACCATTACTTCCTGGAGTTGGCAATTTGGAGATGGAGCAACAGGCAATGGACAGGTTCAATCTCATACCTATACAAATACAATTCCTAATTCATTTACAGTAACACTCACAGCACAAAACATAATTGGATGTACAAATACTTTTAGTACAGTATTAACGCCATCGAAACCTTTGGCCACTTTTACTCCTGAGCCCAATACATTAGCAACCAGAATATGCGCAGGGGATAATGTGAATTTTCAACCTTACTTTACTGGACATTCAAATTATTCTTGGAGTTTTGGTGATGGAAATACCTCTACTGCTACTTCTCCCTTAAACATCTATGCTAATAGTGGTTCTTATACAGTAACGTTAACCGTAACTGATAGTATAGGATGTCAGCGTACATTAACAAAAAATGCACTTATTAATGTTCAGGAAATACCACAGGCTGGTTTTACCATTACTCCTTCACCCAATAACGGACAAATTTGTGGTGGAGCATCAAGTCTGGCACCTATTATAACTTTCACAGATACAAGTATTGCCTCTGTTTTTCAGTCCAGGCAATGGGATTTAGGGAATGGCAGTCCAACTGTGGGTTCACCAGTTGTTCAAATTCCAAATCCAGCGGCAGGCATATACACCGCAACCCTAACAGTAACTACTACTCATGGCTGCACTGATGTGGCTACATTTGAATATGAAATAATAGATCCTCAAGCTGATTTTAATATAAGTAACCCTGTGATTTGCAAAGGTGATTCTGTAACATTTACTTTAGTTAATACTACTCAAGTTGATAGCTGGAACTGGGATTTTGGTGATGGCACAAACCTTGGATCTGTTACTCCGGTTACTCACCAGTACAATTATCATCCACCCGGTGGTGATATATATATTACACTTGTATATTATAGCGCCAACGCTACATGTGAAGCAGTGCTAACTAAAAATCTGAAAATTGAACAGGTTATTGCTGATTTCGATAGAAATGCTGAAGATAGTAATCTGGGTGCTGTTGCTTTATTAGATACAGCTCACTGTTTAGGGATTACGGATATCTTTAACAGCAACTCCATTAATGCTTCAACATGGGCATGGAATTTTGGCAATGGAGCAACAAGCACAATGGAAAACCCTACAAATGTATATGATACGGCAGGTACATATATTGTTTCTTTAAATATAACAAATGCTATAAC
>JALYPI010000058.1 GCA_030856445.1 Bacteroidota bacterium | reverse complement strand
TAATCCGCTTTTTAAGCACTCTTCTACCAGGTTTAACATTTTTCTATTTTCGCTCATGATTTGTTTTTTGGCAAAACTCAGGAAAATGATGGGGTTAGGCAAGATGGAGTTGGCCGGGGGGATACTTTCTAAAAATGGCTTATATATTTATCTTTCAGAAGAGAACGAAGATTGCTATAATCTTCTTGGATTCTCAAAAGTTAAATTGTATCATGATTTCATTCATTAAATTCTTGTTTAAGAATAAAATATAAATTCTGTTGTTGCAATTATTTTAAAAACCTAAAAGTTCTATTAGAGAATCTATCTTTATTTATGATGGTTTTCATATTGAGTAAAG
Organism: Bacteroidota bacterium; assembly: GCA_030856445.1. GTDB lineage: Bacteria > Bacteroidota > Bacteroidia > JACCXN01 > JACCXN01 > JACCXN01. Next base: position 2,577 of record JALYPI010000058.1, on the reverse strand, counting down.
TTGAATATGGCCCTTCCACAGCAGCACGATTTACGAGCCAATTTGGAATATCCCCTTTTGGTTCAATAAACAGTTTATGAATAATTCTGATCGTTCCGTTCTCAAGAGGAGTAAACACCCATTTCCCATTAAAATTAGGGACTCTAACAATTCCAGGCTTTTCTTTTATATAATCTGGTACACCATCCAATATTACGAGAACCTCTTTTGATTCAGGATTTTGAGAAAACTTGACATGAACAATCATATCTCTGTTGCTAATGGGCCAAGGTGCCTCTGTTACCTGATAATAATAAAACTCAGTCTCACTTACTCTTTTTAGGACTTCCGCTTTAGAGGCACGAAAAACCCAATTTGGATAATATTCTACATCATGTATAATTGCTACTAAATTGGATAAATCAGAATCCACTGTTGTTATTGCTCTTAACTCTCTAATCTCAGATTTTTCTACTGCACGTGAATAAACTTCTATATTGTTTTTTTTTCTTATTAGTTCCCAATCATTTTGAACAATAGGATTAAGAAGTAAACAGCAGATAAAAAAAACAAGAAAACTTATAATTTTCATAAATGAAATAAATATATCAGCAAATTATTTTAATAAAATTATATAAATTTTGAAGAACATAAAATGCTGTTATTTTCAACAACCATTTTATTAATTTACTAAAAATCCATCTTAAAACAAAATGATAGCAATCAGTTTAATAGTAAAAACTGTAAAAGATTTAAGAGCAAACCTGTTTCAGCCTTATCTTTTATTAAAACTTTTTTTTGGGAATTGTGCTAATGAAATCCTTTAAGTAATAAGGCTCAAAATAGGCTGTATCTTGAAAATCCTTATTTACAAAAGATTTTTCTGAAAGAGAAGCCATAGCAGCAGCAGATGGGAAAACAGCATCAAGAAAAACGGCATTGGGATGAGATCCCAGAATCTCTTTACATTTAAAGGCCCCATCTCCGAAAAAATAAACAGTGTTTGTATGGAGTAAATCTTGAAAAGAATCTGCATCAATGATCTTAGCCTGGGTTTTTTCTATCAGGTTATTTTCCATATCATAAACAGCACAGTAAACCTCCATTCTTCTTGCATCAATCATTGGAAAGAACAAAGCATTGTCGGGAGTTTTATTCTTGTGATTTAAAGACGCAAACAGGGCCATTTGCTGTAATGTTTCAATGCCAATCAGGGGAATATCAAGAGCATAACTAAAGCCTTTTGCTGCTGAAACTCCAATTCTAAGGCCTGTATAAGAACCTGGTCCGCTACTTACGGCCACTGCATCTAATTGCTTAAATGAAAGATTGGTTTGATTTAATAAATCTAATACAAATACAGTGAGTTTTTCCGCATGTGCGTACTCACCATGATGTTCCTTAATTGCTATAACTTCTCCATCTTTGCAAAGGGCAACAGAGCATACTTTAGTAGCAGTTTCTAAATTTAATATTAACGCCACTTATCAGATTTTTTTCTGTCATTTTCCTCCGACTCGATTTTCTTTTCAATTGGATCTCCATCATAAAGTGTTTTGGAAACCAAAGAATAAGGCCCGGTAATTACTTCATCTCCTGGCTTTAGCCCTGAAACAATCTCAATGATCTTATTATCTTGTATTCCAGTCACTACTTTTTTCATTACAGCAATATTGTTTTCAAATACAAAAACACATTCCTGCATCACCGGATCCACTTTTACATTAAGGCCTGCCTTTAGTTTCTCTGCATTGGTAGCTGCGGTATCTTCCCTTGTAGTTACAGCTTGAATTGGAACACTCACTACATTATAAACTGTTTTGGTTTGAATTTCAACCATAGCAGACATGCCCGGACGAAAGGGAGAAAGATGCGCTTTATCTTTAAGTATTAAATCTTCATAGGAGGAGCGTAAAATTCTTACTCTAACCTCAAAGTTTGTAACCTGATCTGCACTTAATCCAATGGTTTTTGCTGAATTTGCAATTTGAGTTACAATACCTTTGAATTTTCTCTCTTTATAAGCATCCACCTCTATTATGGCAGTATCCCCAACTGTTATTCTCACGATATCGTTCTCATTCACGTCTACCTTAACCTCCATTTCCTTTAAATTAGCAATACGCATCATTTCTGTTCCCGCCATCTGCAAAGTCCCCACTACTCTCTCTCCTTGTTCTACATTAAGCATGGAAACAGTTCCATTTACTGGAGAAAAAATTGTTGTTTTAAGTAAATTATCACTTGCTTCCTTCACAGAGGCTTCAGCACTTTTTACATTATACTGTGATGCAACAATGCCCTGTTCTGCAGACTCCACCTCGGCCTTGGCAACTTCATAAGCTGATTTGGCAGCATCAAATTCAGATTCAGAAATGGCTTTGTCCTTAAATAAAGATTGATTTCTTTTGAAAGTTGCTTCAGCATTAATAAACTGCGCCTTGGCCTGAGATGCTCTAGCTTTTGAATTAGCCAGGTTTGCTTTTGAAGTATTTAAAGCCGCAACCATTCTCTCCCTGGAGGAAATGTATATATCGGGATTTATCTTTGCCAGTAAAGCACCTTGTTTTACTTCCTGACCTTCTTTTATTTTTAATT
>JALYPI010000019.1 GCA_030856445.1 Bacteroidota bacterium | reverse complement strand
TTGTATTAGGCGCAATGGGAGCACATTCACTTAAAGGTGTATTAAATCCTGATCTTTTAAAAAGTTTTGAAACCGGTGTACAATATCAGTTTTACCATGCTCTTGCTTTAATTATCACCGCCCTTTTGCAAAAGAATTTCAAAAGCAAGTTTTTCACCTATTCTTCCTGGTTCTTTGTAATAGGAATAATATTATTTTCATTTTCTATTTATCTTCTTTCTTTAAGAGAATTATTAAATATGCCCGGATTAAGAGTTTTGGGTCCATTAACTCCTTTTGGAGGAATAAGCTTTATACTTGGCTGGATGTTTTTAATCATAGCTGGATTTGAAGTCAAAAAGAATAATCATTAAATCAGAAAAATGAGCTATAAAAAGTATCAATTGTATATGCGTAAAATAGCAGATGTCTATCTTTCATCTGCTGTACTTCATTGGGACCAGGAAATTTATATGCCACCAAAAGGCGCGTTATACAGAGCACAACAATTATCAACTCTGGCTGGTATTGCACATGAACTTGCTGTAAAGGAAGATTTTGGTGAACTACTCTCTGAACTTAGTAATGATACTACTCTTTCTGTGGAAGAAGCTAAAAATGTAAAGGAATCTTATAAAGAGTACAAGAAAAGGAAAAGATACACTACTGAATTCGTTGAATTAATGAGTACTACTGTTTCTGAAGCCTTTCAAGCATGGCAAAAAGCCAAAAAGGATAATGATTTCAATTCTTATGCACCTTATCTTGAAAAAATTGTTGATTTAAAAAGGCGGGAATGTTCAATAATTGGATATACTGATCACCCTTATGATGCACTTCTTGATCAATATGAGCCTGGCGCAAAAACCAAAGACATTGAAAAATTATTTGAGCAGGTAAAAGACAAGTTGGTGGATTTTGTGCAGGAAATTGCAGAAAAGCCACAAAATGATGAATCCTTTATGTTCGAACATTATGATGGAGACAAACAATGGGACTTTAGCCTGGAATTATTAAAGCAAATGGGGTATGATTTTGAGGCAGGAAGACAGGATAAGTCCTCTCACCCCTTTACCATTCATTTCAACCCACTCGATGTTAGAGTGACTACAAGGGTAAATGAAAATGATATTAATGAAATAATATGGAGTACTATTCATGAAGGTGGACATGCCTTATACGAGCAGGGTTTAAAGCAAGAAAACTATGGCTTGCCATCAGGAGAATATATTTCTTTGGGTATTCATGAATCACAATCCAGATTATGGGAGAATAATGTTGGCAGGAGTTTACCTTATTGGAAATCAAATTTTGATCTGCTCCAAAAAAAATTCCCTGAGAACCTAAACAAGGTGAATGTTGAGGATTTTTATAAAGCAATGAACATAGTAAAACCTTCTCTTATTAGAACAAGCGCAGATGAACTTACTTATCATTTCCATGTAATCATTCGTTTTGAACTTGAAAAAGCTTTAATTGAAGGAAGTATTCAGGTAAAGGACCTTCCCGAGTTATGGAATGAAAAATACAAAGCTTACCTTAATATTGATGTTCCAAATAATACAAAAGGTATATTACAAGATGTTCATTGGTCACATGGGAGCTTTGGTTATTTCCCCACCTACTCTATAGGAAGTTTTTATGCAGCACAATTTTATGCCAAAGCAAAACAGGATTTAGTAAACCTTGAAAAAAATATTGAACAAGGAAATATGGATGAATTGCTGCAATGGCTTAGAGAAAATATACATAAACATGGAAAATTATTCTCTGCAGAAGAATTATGTATAAAAGTTACGGGAGAAAAACTTAACTTTAATTATTTTATGGACTACGCCAGAAAAAAATACACTAATTTATATAATTTATAAAATGAAAATTCTAATGATAATTATTTGCTTTTCAGTGATTTATTCATGTAAAACAAATAAATCGAAAGTCTCTGAGAATAATGAGATCAATAATGAAATTACTAATGAGATTAAAAATGAAACTCTAGTTATACAAGCTGAGGAAGTAAAAAAACAAGAAACTTTATCTGTGGATTATAAACCTAAAGAGCATAAGCAAGAAATAATTCAGGATGAAAATAAATATTCTCTTGTAGTTTCTTTTTATAGTAAGGGTGCAGGCATTGATTACAAAAGCCAGTTGGAATATTCTAGTTTCCTTGAAAAGTACCAGCCTGAGTTAAATTATGAAGAAGTAAAATGGGGCCGAGAGGGTGAAATTGATTATTGCATTAAATTAAATAAGCTCTCAGCACAAAAAAAGGAAGCATTTATATCAGAAACTCGTTCTCGTTTAAGTAAAAGTGATTTGGTACATATTAACGAAAATGAACAATGTGTTCATAAAAGATAGGGTGATTTGCTATCTATTTTAATATTTTTGAAGTAATTTTGCATTTATTATTAATTTTTAACTATTTATCCATTAAGTATTAACTAAAAAATAACATTATGACTGAAATCGGTTTAAAAGCTGAAAATGCTACCTTAGCAGATATTGGATTAAAAAATGTAGCCACCGCTTTTTGGAATTTAACACCGGCTGAACTTGTTGAGGAAACATTATTAAGAGGTGAAGGACTTTTAACAGACACAGGGGCGCTAGCAGTTGATACTGGAGAATTTACAGGAAGATCACCAAAAGATAAATTTATTGTTTGCGATAAAAACACTGAAAACAGTGTTTGGTGGGGAGATGTCAATATTAAGTTTGACACTGAAAAATTTGACAAATTATATAATAGGGTAACTGCATACCTTTCTGGAAGAGAAGTGTATGTAAGAGATGCTTATGCTTGTGCTGATCCAGAATACAGAACCAACATCAGAGTTGTTACCGAATTCCCTTGGTCAAACCTTTTTGCCAATAATCTTTTCTTAAGACCAACAAAAGAGGAAATTTTAACTTTTGATCCGGATTGGATTATTGTAAATGCCCCTGGCTTTATGGCTGACCCTGAAGTTGATGGCACAAGACAACATAATTTTGCAGTAATTAATTTCACAAAAAAGGTTATTCTTATTGGTGGTACTGGTTACACAGGAGAAATTAAAAAAGGAATTTTTTCTGTATTGAATTATGTTTTACCACATGAAAAAAATGTACTTTCCATGCATTGCTCTGCAAATATTGGTAAGAAAGGTGATACTGCAATATTTTTCGGGCTTTCCGGAACTGGTAAAACAACACTTTCCGCTGATCCAGAAAGAGGATTAATTGGTGATGATGAGCATGGTTGGGCAAAAGACAGGATTTTTAATTTTGAAGGTGGATGCTATGCTAAATGCATTGATTTGACAAAAGAAAAAGAACCTCAAATATACAGTGCAATTAAAGCCGGAGCACTTCTTGAAAACATTGAATTCATTGAAGAAACAAGAACTGTTGATTATTCTGATACATCAAAAACAGAAAACACAAGAGTTGCATACCCTATTAACCATATTGATAATGCTGTTGAACCTTCAATTGGATCAACTCCTAAAAATATTTTCTTTTTAACAGCTGATGCCTTTGGAGTAATTCCTCCAATTTCAAAACTTACACCTGGTCAGGCAATGTATCACTTTATTTCAGGCTATACTGCTAAAGTAGCAGGTACTGAAGTAGGAATTACTGAGCCTCAAACTACTTTCTCTGCTTGTTTTGGAAAAGCCTTTCTTCCATTGCACCCAACAAAGTATGCCGATTTGTTAGGTAAAAAGATGAAAGAATCTAATGTGAATGTATGGTTGATAAATACTGGATGGTCCGGTGGCCCATATGGTGTTGGAGAAAGAATCAAGTTGAAATATACTCGTGCTATGATTACTGCTGCATTAAATGGAGAATTGGATAATGTTGAATATGCACAAACACCTTTTTTCAAGCTAGCAATTCCTAAAACCTGTCCTAATGTTCCTGATGAAATTTTAAATGCAAGGGATACATGGAAAGACAAGGCTGCTTTTGATGCAAAAGCTGCTCATCTTGCCGGAGCTTTCGCTAAAAACTTCCAACAATATGCTGATAATGCAAGTGAGGAAATATTAGCTGCTGCTCCTCAGGTATCTTCGGTTAATGCTTAGGTTTTAGTTTTTTGTTTAAAAGAGGCCGTCTCTAAAGTAAAATTTAGAGACGGCCTCTTTTTTTATATTTTTTAGCCCTCCAACTTAAAATCAACTTTATTCTTTTAACTTGTAACTTTCAACTTTTTAATCTTTAACTTAAAGAACATAAGATTAATTTACATACAATAACCTTACATGAAAAAACGTATTTTTGTATAGGAGAATTAACAATGGATTTTAAAATAGTATCAGAATACCAACCAACTGGAGATCAACCAAAAGCAATTAAGCAATTAGTTGAAGCATTAGAAAGTGGGACAAAATCACAAACTTTACTTGGAGTAACAGGTTCAGGGAAAACATTTACCGTTGCCAATGTGGTGGAAAGTGTAAACAGACCAACATTAGTGCTAAGTCATAATAAAACTTTAGCAGCACAATTATATGGAGAATTCAAGCAGTTTTTTCCTGATAATGCAGTGGAATATTTTGTTTCTTATTATGATTATTATCAGCCAGAAGCTTATATTCCAAGTACGAATACATTTATTGAAAAAGATCTTGCAATAAATGATGAAATTGAAAAGCTAAGATTAAGTGCAACCTCTGCCCTTCTTTCAGGAAGGCGTGATGTAATTATAGTTTCTTCTGTTTCATGTATTTATGGAATTGGAAATCCTGCTGATTTTAAACACAATGTGATTACCATAGAGAAAAATGAAATTATAAGCAGGAACAAATTCTTACATTCTCTTGTAAATAGTTTATATTCTCGTACAGAAGGGGATTTCAACAGGGGGAATTTTCGAGTAAAAGGCGACACTGTTGATATTTTCCTTGCATACGCTGATCATGCTTTCCGGATTTATTTCTGGGGTGATGAAATAGAAAAAATCGAATCTTTTGACCCAGCAACTGGAAATACAATTGAAACATTTGATAGCGTAAATATTTATCCTGCCAATATCTTTGTTACTTCTAAGGAAAAGCTTCAAGGAGCTATATATGATATTCAGGATGATTTAGTTAAACAAACAGAATTTTTTAAAGAAGATCAAAGAAATCTTGAAGCAAAAAGAATAGAGGATCGTGTGACTTATGATTTAGAAATGATAAGAGAACTTGGATACTGTTCAGGTATAGAAAATTATTCAAGGTATTTTGATGGAAGAGAACCAGGCTCCAGACCTTTTTGTCTACTGGATTATTTTCCTGATGATTTTTTAATGGTAATTGATGAAAGTCATGTTACAATACCACAAGTAAGGGCAATGTATGGAGGAGACAGGTCAAGAAAAAGTAATCTGGTAGAGTATGGATTTAGACTTCCATCTGCTATGGATAACCGCCCTCTTAAATTTGATGAGTTTGAGAACCTTATCGGTCAAACCATATTCGTAAGTGCAACTCCAGCCGATTATGAGTTAGAAAAATCAGAAGGAATTGTTGTAGAACAAGTTATTCGTCCTACAGGCCTTCTGGATCCTGTGATAGAAGTTAGGCCAACAGTTAATCAAATTGATGACCTCTTGGAATCAATAGCTGTAGTTACAAAGAACGATGAAAGAGTCTTAGTAACTACACTTACAAAAAAAATGGCAGAGGAGCTTTTTAAATACATGTCAAAGCTAAGAATCAGATGCAGGTATATTCACTCTGATGTAGATACTCTTGAGCGTGTTGAAATATTACGTGATTTGCGACTAGGCCTTTTTGATGTACTCATTGGTGTAAATTTATTAAGAGAAGGATTGGATCTACCTGAAGTTTCTCTTGTTGCTATATTGGATGCCGATAAGGAAGGCTTTTTAAGATCTGCCCGCTCACTTACTCAAACAGCTGGAAGGGCAGCCCGTAATGTAAATGGATTAGTTATTATGTACGCAGATAAAGTAACTAATTCCATGCGTATTACCATTGAGGAAACTCAACGCAGAAGATTAAAGCAAATAGCCTACAATTATGAAAATAATATTGTACCAGCTCAAATGAACAGATCAAAAGAATCTATTATGAGGCAAACCAAAGTGGCTGATTCAAAATCAAAAAACATTAAAGTTTATGGGGAAACAACTGAACCAAATATTGCTGCGGACCCTGTTATTCAATATATGACAATAGAGCAGCTGGAAAAAACAGTGGTAAAAACAAGAAAAGCAATGGAATCAGCTGCAAAAGAAATGGACTTTATAAATGCTGCAAGACTTAGAGATGAACTTTACAGCTACCAGGAACTTTTAAAAGCAAAAAAATGATAAAAATTTCAACGGTCTGTTTTATATTGTTTTTTGCTTTAAATTCTTGTAAAACAGGAAAATCAGGTAATAAGGTAGATAATACAGAATCAAAGGTTGAAAAAGTTATCATTGATCCTCAATTTTCTCCTAAAGGAAAAAATACTAGAATGCAAATTTTAGAAGTAAAGGAAATTTCAAATGAAATAATTGAGATTTCCTTCAACTATAGTGGAGGTTGCAAAGAACATAGTTTTAGTTTATATTCTACAGGAGGATTAATAAAAACATTGCCCCCAAAAATAAATATTTATCTAGTAAATCATCAGCAAGATGATGTATGCCGGGAATTATTAACAATAAAAAAACAATTTGACATTTCCCCTGCTCTTTCTGAAAACAATCAAAAAACTATCTTAATATTCAACAATAGGTTTGAATATACAATTGAAAAATAAAAGCGCTTTACTTATTCATTATTTGTTTGTAATTTAAAGAGAGTAAATTACAAACATTAGAGTATGAAGTATTTTATCGTATTCATTGGTTTATTTGTATTAATTAACAATACTCATTGTATTGCCCAATTAAGTTTAGGCGGAACACCTCATAGTTTTACTAATAATTTAAGCTTACCACAACCCCAGATTAAAACAATGCCTCTTTTCAATGTGGAGGAGATGTTGATTGAAGATGAAATATTAAATGCAGACAAATCAGCACCATTTAGATTTGGTAAAAATTTTGAAACTGCCTTTACTTTAGAAAATTCAGGCACTTGGACTAATCTTAAGAATAACGATAGAATCTGGCAATTAGGAATCAGTTCCCCTGGAGCTTATTCTATTAATTTAATTTTTGGCGATTATTATTTACCTCAAGGAGCAACACTTTTTATTTATAATGAAAGCAAAACTCATATTATTGGCTCATTTACAGATTTGAATAATATTCCTGAAAGGGTGTTTGCAACTGATCTATTAAAGGGGGATAAAATTATACTTGAATATTATGAGCCTGAAAACGTAAAAACAAAAGGCTCAATCTTAATATCTACTGTTACTCATGCTTACCGTAATATATTTAATTTTAACAGTAGAGATTTTGGCACTTCAGGTTCCTGTAATATTAATATAAAGTGTCCTTTAGGCCTTTCTTGGGAAGATCAGGCTAATTCAGTAGTTATGCTTGTAAGTGGAGGAAATGGGTTTTGTTCAGGTGTATTAGTGAATAATACAGAAAATGATGGCAAACCTTATATTCTAACTGCCAATCATTGTGGTACAAGTGGATTTAGCTCTTGGGTATTCAGATTTAATTGGGAAGCACCTAATTGCATAAACCCACCATCTCCCCCACCCTATCAATCCTTAATTGGTGCAAATAAAAGAGCAAACAATCCAAACAGCGATTTTTTATTATTGGAAATGTTTGATCCTGTTCCTTTAAGCTATGTCCCATACTTTTCTGGTTGGACTAATGAAAATATACCTGCTGTAAATGGAGTAGGAATTCATCATCCAAATGGAGATATAAAAAAAATATCCGAATATACTCAACCTGTTGTAAGTGAAATTTGGGGAGCGACTGAAACTTGGAGGGTAAATTCATGGAACCAGGGCACTACTGAACCAGGGTCATCCGGCTCTCCTTTATATGATCAGAATCAAAGAATTGTAGGTCAGTTATTCGGAGGACTTGCCTCTTGTAATGATCCATTGGAGGATTATTATGGTAAATTTTCTGAATCGTGGAATGGAACCACAAGTTCAGAAAGATTAAAAGACTGGCTTGATCCCTCAAATTTTGGAGTGATTTTTCTTGATGGATTTAATCCCGCATTTACACCTTTTCCCCTTGACGCAGGAATTTCTAAAATTATTTTGCCACAAGAAGGCTCATTATATTGTATTGATTCTATTTCCCCAATCGTTATAATTAGAAATTTCGGATCTGATACTATCACTTCAGTAAAAGTTAATTACCAGATAAACCAACTCCCAGTCCATACCCAACTTTGGACTGGAAATTTAAATCAGGGGTCAAAAGACTCCTTAGTTCTAAATCCTATTGGTTTACCCGTTGGCAATACCACTTTCAAAGCTTTTACATTAAATCCCAATAACAGTACTGATCAAAATCACATAAATGATACAGCAGTAGTTAATTTTAAAGTTGAAAAACCAAAAAATAGTGCTTCAATTGCCCCTGCTTTTAAAGAGGATTTTGAAATTTCCACCTTTCCGCCACAAGGTTGGAGCAGAATCAATCCAGACAATAGCATAAGTTGGTCCAGAGCAACAGCAGTTAGCGGTTTTGGTCTTGGAAGTGGTTCAGCCAGAATGGATAACTTTAACTACAATGCCATAAATCAAAGTGATCATTTAATCTCTGCTCCTGTTGATTTCACGGGAATTAATACACCTATAATTTTAGAATTTGATATTGCTTATGCACGTTTTTCAAGCTTAAGACATGATTCTCTCATTGTTTCTATTTCTACTAATTGTATGTTAAGTTGGGATAGGATATATGCAAAAGGTGATACGCTTCTTTCCACTAATAATGGTGAAATTGCAACAAATTCCTTTGTTCCCTTGGATAATCAATGGAGAAGAGAAAGCATTAACCTTGATCAGTTTTATAACAATCAAAGAGTGTTTATAAAATTTGAAAATATCAGTGGCAATGGAAATAAACTGTATTTAGATAATATAAATGTATCGGATGTTACCAGCAATGTATTAAATAAAGCTGTTAACACTATTTTCAATGTATTTCCTAATCCTTCGTCTGATGTTTTCAATATTGAAACAACAAAACAAGCAGAAGATGTTAAAATCTATAATTTATTAGGTGAATTAATTCTGGAAAAAGGATTTAACCCTGGCGAGGAAATAATCAAAATTGATTTATCAACCTTTTCTTCAGGAATATATATAATTGAGATTAGCTTTCAGGAAGAAACGCAAAGGAAAAAGCTGTATAAAAAAGATTAAAAAAATTTTTATCTCTTTTTCTTTGGTATGACCATCTTATCCATAGAGCTTATTTTTTTTCCTTTTTTGGATGAAGCACATCCCGAGAAACAAAAAAAACTAAATGAAATAAAAAACAGAACCACTAATTTACAAAAAGTCGTTTTCATAACATAATGTTAAGTCACAAATTTAGCAATAATAATAGCAAATGTCAATATTTAAAGTATTAATCTTAATCAAAACTTGATATACTAGAAATAGTAAACTTCCATTATATTTTTTAATGAATTAAAATGATTTACTAAGCCGTAATAAAACTCATGAATGATATCTTTAATGATTTAAATGCACTATTGAAGGTAAGAAGCAATAATTAAAACACTCTATTAATACCTTTAATTTTAGCGCAATGCATTTATTCTTTCAAGTAAAGGAGGATGAGAATAGTAAACAAAAATATAAGCAGGATGAGGAGTAAGGTTACTTAAATTATCAGAGGAAAGTTTTTTTAATGCTGAAATTAAAGCACTTTCATTATATGTTTCTTTTGCGTATTTATCTGCTTCAAATTCATTTTTTCTGGAATTCGCATTCATCATTATTCCTAAAACTATGGAAAGAGGTGTATAAAGTAGGGAAAACACAAGAACACCTATATGAAAACTAGGTTCCTGAACACTAAGTGCGCCTGCCAATGCAGGGCTGTCAATAAACCAGGAGAGAATGAAAAGCATAAAACCCGACTGAATTATTCCTAAAAACATTCCTTGTAAGGTATGCTTCTTTTTGTAATGCCCAACTTCATGTGCTAATACAGCTACCAGCTCTTCAACTGTATGCTTTTCAATTAAAGTATCAAAGAGCACTATTTTTTTATGTGAACCAAAGCCACTAAAAAATGCATTTCCTTTAGAACTCCTTTTAGAACTATCCATTACAAACAAATCATCAAGTTTAAAGTCAGTTTTTTTGCAGTAAGATTCAATAGCAGACCTTAACTCCCCTTCTGGTAAAGGAGTAAGTTTATTAAATAAGGGGATAATTAAAGAAGCATAAAACATGGATGAAAGCACCATGAAAATAATGAGGGCAACCCAGGTGTATACCCAAAAGTATATACCTGTTGAATAATAGAACCACGTAATTAGAGCAATTAGTCCACCACCAACTATTGCACCTAATAAATACCCCTTAATTTTATCCATTATATAAGTTTTTGTGGTAGTCTTATTAAAACCATATTTTTCTTCAATTACAAAAGTGTCATATATATCAAAAGGAGTAAATATAATATCTGAGGCTATTGCTAAAATTCCAAAGAATAAAAGGGCAATAATAATTGGGTTTTCAGATATTGATCTTGCTAAAACATCTACATAAGCAAATCCTTCAAAAAAAAGCATACCTAATATCAAAATAAACCCCAGCGTACTGCTTATAATTGAAAACTTTGAGCTTTCCTTATTATACTCCTGCGATTTTCGGTATTTGTTTTCATCATAAATATCCTCTGCTTCCTTGGGAAGTTGAGCTTTCATGTTATTAATATTCAAATAACTCAGGATTCTCTCAAAAAAATAATTGAAAACTATAATTACAATGATGAGATAAAAGATGATTTGTTCCATTGTCTGATTTCATTTTTAGGGAATGCTAAAGTAGAAGTTTTTCAACAATGGTACAATGTATTTCCTTAATCTATATTTTATTTATTTAAAGAAAATTAAAAACAAAAATTGGTAAACCATAAGTGCAAGTTGAAAAATTCATGGATTAATTTGTAATCGTTTTTTTATAATAGCTGTGGTGGTTTTGATTTATTTTTTTGGAGGCATAGTTCTAAAAACCCTATCCCATAAAGTGGTTGAAACACCAAAACAAAGATTATTGTATTTATAATGATGTAAATTATGGTGGATCCAAAGCTTTTTTATAAACTTTGGAGGCCTTGTGGTATGGATAAAATAATGCATAAAAACATAAATTAAATACCCCGTTATTAATCCGGGTAAAAAAGCCAGGACCAATTCTCCCATAAAAAAGTTAAAAACAAGATAAAGAATTCCTACCAGAGATAGCCCGGGTACAGGTGGCATAAAGAGCTTATCAGTACTTTTAGGATAATGATGATGAATTCCATGCATTATGTAATGTAGTCTTTTGACTGTTTCAGATTCTCTGATAAAATGAAAAATAAACCTATGCAAAAGATATTCAAGTAAGGTCCAGGAAAACATTCCCATTAAAAACAACAAAACTGACTTGAGTAGTGGAATTTGGACGGTGTAACTGAGCCATGAAAAGAAAAAAACCAAAGGTATGTAAACTAAAAGAGTAATTGTTGGGGAGGTTCTTGTGAGGGCTTCTAACAAGGGGTTTTTAAATACTCTAATTGTTTTTGGCTGATTTTCTTTCTCCATTTTTTCGGCTATTTAGTACATCCGGAAAAATTTCAAAAGATATGCCATCATTTTAAATACAGTTCAAATAACTTTTCATAAAAATTAACAAGGCCATTGTGATGAATTTACTCACTATGTAGAATAAAATACTCACTATTTAATTAATAATTACTCCCAAAATCCACATGATAAAAGCAAGATAAAGCAATTAATTTCTTTTTCAGATTGGTTTTGTGCTTAGTACTTCTCTTATTTAAAGGAAACAACAAACTTAAAAAAACTGGCAGGATTTTTTAATTACAAACTTCAATTAGAATAAAACCAAATTAAGTAGAAATTAAAACTAAAGTATATGAACAGCTTGTTGTATATAATCGCAGTAATTCTGGTAATTGGATGGGCAATTGGTTTTTTTGCCTATGAAGCCGGAAATGTTATACATATTTTATTAGTTGTAGCAGTAATTGCTGTTTTATTAAGATTAATCAGGGGGTGAATTGGTTTATACAGTTCATTTTATAAATATTAGAAAAAAATCATGACAAACTTATTGTATATAATAGCTGTAATCCTGGTGATAGCCTGGGCAGTTGGATTTTTTGCTTATGAAGCAGGAAACATCATTCACATCTTACTTGTTATTGCAGTTATATCAGTTCTTTTAAGATTAATAAAAGGAGGGTGATTAAAACCCTTCTTTTTAAATTACTCAACAAGCAACTTAAGTAGGTACACAATATGGAGTTAGGCCACTGATTTGAAATTTAATTTTAAATCAAAAAGACTTATGTGTTAAAGCATTAAAAATAAATTAATAAAAATTTAAGAACCATTTTACAAAACAAATATGGAAAGCACAAATAATCAAGAAACTACAAAGACAAAAACGGATAAGAATTTAAAAAACATTCGAAAATCAGACCTTAACAATCATTCTGAATCTGTTAAATCAGAAACAATTTTAAAGAAACAAGCAAAGCCAATAAATGTCAGTAAAAAGAATGCATCCGCTACAAAAAATGAGGCGGAATCAAATTCTAAAAGTGCAAAAACAAGGTATTCTGATTTGGAACTACAGGAATTTAAAGATTTAATAGTAAACAAACTTGCAGATGCTAAAATTGAAGCCAAATCTTTGCAGGATTTATTAAAAAAAACCCATGACAACGGAACAGATGATACCGCCAGGGCTTTTAAAAACCTTGAAGAATGTTCTGATACTCAATCTAAAGAAGAATTAGGACAATTAGCAAGCAGACAGCAAAAGTTTATTGAGCAACTTGAACATGCTTTAATTCGAATTGAAACTAAATGCTATGGGGTATGCCATATCTCGGGAAAACTTATTCCAAAGGAAAGATTAAGGATCGTTCCGCATACAACTCAAACAATTGAAACAAAATTAATAAGTGAGAGATGAATTTAAAATCATGAAAAAATTAAAAGTACTTATTGTTGATAATGATTTTAATGTTGCTTCTAATTTAAATAAACAACTTCACAAAATGGGATATGAAGTCTCAGGAGTTGCTGAAACTTATGAAGATACTATTCAAAAAATAGACCAATGCAGGCCTGATCTTATTCTAATGGATTTAAACCTGAATGGAAAGCAAAGCAAAAAAAGCATTGAATCCTACTTGGAAATATATATTAAGGATAATATTCCTGTTGTTTTTTTAAGCAATAGTATTGATAAAACTTTAGTTAAAAAAGCCAGTATAATCAATAATAGTATATTTCTCACTAAGCCTGTTAATTCAAAAGAATTACATTCTACAATTGGTTTATTACTTAAATCTTCAGGACAAGAATCTGATGGGAATTTAAAAAATGATGAATATAAAGAAATTCAAAGGTTAAGCGCACTTCAAAGATATGACATTATCAACTCTCCTGCAGACAGTTGTATTGACAGGATTACTTTAATTGCTGCTCAGTTTTTTAATGTCCCTGTTGCTGTAATTATTCTTGTAGACAAAGCAAAAGTTTACTTTATATCGGCTCAAGGAATAAAAACAGATGTAATTGAAAAAAAGAAACTTGAAAATTTTTCAATTTTACCATCAAAAGTATATTCTCTTAACAAAGATTTAGATGGAAAAAAAATCATTACCGATATTCTTTTCCCTAATAAAAAATATTGCTTTTATGCAGCGGCACCCTTAACTACCTCAGATGGACATATTTTGGGCACCTTATCGATTATGGATAAAGAAAACAGATCGATTAATAAATCTGCTGAAAAAATACTTTCTGACCTGGCTGCTATTGTAATGGATGAATTTGAACTTAGATTGACATCAAAAAAAGCGGTGATCTTTCAAAATGAATTTATAAACATTGCAACTACATCAGAAAATGATACTAAAACAAAAGAAATAAACTTAATAGATGATATAAATAAAGAAATTTTAAATGAACAAGAGTTGTCTGTAAAAAAAATCATCACTTCATTGATAAAGGATTCAAGCAAACAAACAGAACAAATTATTGATGAACTTTTTCAATCCTCTGTTGTATTTGGGGGGGAAATAAATCTAAAATTAGAACTGGTTAATCTTGCTGATATTGCATTGGAAGTAATTGAAGACAACATGCTTACAGCAACAAAAAAAGGACAAGAATTAAAACTAATTATTGAAAGTAAACCTATTGTGTCTGGTGACAGATTGAGGCTTAAAGAAGTTATGGAAAATTTAATTAATAATGCAATGAAATTTTCAATGTCTGATACTATTATTGATGTAAATGTAATTGCAGGAGAAGGAAAAGCCTACTTTGAAGTAAAAGACCAGGGACAAGGACTTACTGATGAAGATAAAGAGATTTTATTTACAAAATTTGCAAAACTAAGTTCAAAACCAACAGCCGGGGAATCATCAACAGGAATAGGCTTATCGATAGTTAAAACAATTGTGGAAATGCATGGTGGTATAGTTAGGGCTGAAAGCGAAGGTAAGAACATGGGAAGCAGCTTTATTATTGAATTGCCAAAAATTAATTAATTCCTGGATTTATAAATCTTTAAATGATTCAGGTAAATTAACTTATTATAAAAATATGGAAACTAAAAAAATATTACATGCAATTACAACTACATTTTGTGTAATTGCATTTTCATCGTTTCTATCATGTCAGACTGGACAAGCTGACAGAGTTGAAACAGATCCGGAATCATCAGAGAAAATAGACCAGGCAACAGTAGATGAATTAGATCAAAGAATTGGTGAGATCAATGAAGATATTAGTTCTATTGAAAGACAACTTATTGAGCAAGAAAAATTCAATGATGAGGACGTGGTAAATAAATGGTTAGACATTGAAGCAAAAAGACAGGTATTAAATCAAACAATAGCTAGTTATAACTCAGCCATCACTGAAGGTCAGGAAGAAAGGGCAAATTCTTTAATGTCAGAGATTAATAACCAACTCAAAGAAATTGAAACAGAAATTGAAAACCTTGAAGATCAAGCGGACATAAATGAAGGCGGGCTTTTTGATTAAAGTATTAAAAGGGTCGCTGTTTAAAAAACTACAGCACTCTTATCTTTTACTTTTTCAAAAATAATTATTTGACTAGAACAGATAGTGTTTGCAATTGAAGAAGTTGAAACTTGCACAATAGATATTAAAAAAAAGGATCAATAGTTTTTGTTCAAAAGAATAGTAATACTTTCTGTAATCAGCAAAGAAGTTAATGTAAAGAGGAGGTTGTCAAGCATTGTTTAACTAGGATCTTCCTAATTCTTTGAAACTCTTTAAAATAATGCTTAAGTCATTTGTTATCTTATAATCTTTAGCATAAAGTAAATTAATTTTATTTATACTGTTTTCATCCAAATTCTTATGACTTAAAGGATCAGCAGGATTCAATATTCCTTGTTTAATTTTAGGCAAACTAAAATTATTAGAACTTTTTGTAAGCGCATAACTTACCCAGGTCCTTTTACCTGCAAGCACAGCAAAAATATTCTTAAAAAATCCAAAAGGCTGTTTTATTAGAAAAACAGTAAAAGGCCAAAAGGCCAAAAGAGAAAGAGAACTTGCAATATCAAATAATCTTTTATTCCTTTTATTTGAGCTTCGAATAATTGAGTTAATGTTAATGCTGTATAAATCACCAGAAGTATCTATTGAATTACTTCCAATAATATACAAACTCTCAGGAGGTGCAATTTTATAATCAATCTTATGGAGTTGAGACATTTGATTTATGATAACATGTGCAGGTATATCTCTTGCACAAAAAATCACTTCATCAATCTTGTATATTTCTAAAATATCCTGCAATTTATCCAGGCTCCCTAGAAATTCAGGATGCTTTAATATTTCATTTTTAGATTCATCAGCAGTTACATTTCCTATAAATGAAGGATTGGCATCTGTTAATTTTAAAAGAGAAGAAACTCGTGTATATTCATCATAATGACCTACAATAAGAATACGTTTTTTGTTTTCAGAATTCAGATCAAAGCCTTTTATTTTACTTACATGAAGTATATAACGGGTGAAAACAAGAGAAGAAACAGACCATATGGCTCCAAATACAATAAGAGCGCGTGAAAACCGGTATTGTTCACTTAACAAGCCATAAATTATAAGAATAATTGCTGTGCCAATAAAAATGCCTTTTGCAATTTTTAAGGGTTTAACAGGTTTGTCATATCCTCCACTGAATAAGACAGATATCAGCCAGATAAAAATGTAAAATGGAAATGCTATGGTAAGTAACTCATCTTGGAAGTGTAATGCTTGCTCTACCTTTACTACCTTTTCCCAATAATTTTTAAGAAAGAAAAGTCCTACTAAAATAACTGCTGCATCAAATGTGGGAAGTGCTATTTTTTTTATAAAACGGCTTATAATAGCAATACTTGCGCGTATATAAACAGCAAAGTTGATAAGAAAGGAAAATGTTTTGGCATGCTGCTGTGAAAAATGCTTTTCTGCAAAAATGATCATCGCATTATAAAACACGAAAACATAATTCACACTGCTTTTCTTTGTACTCTCGCCTTTATAATGAATTATACGGGTTTTTGGATAATAATAATTATTATATCC
>JALYPI010000005.1 GCA_030856445.1 Bacteroidota bacterium | reverse complement strand
ATACTTCTTTAAACACCGGTCTCTCCTCGCTCTTTCCTTTTTGGGCAAGGTACCTCTTTTGCCAATAGTAATATTTGTGAGGACTAATGTTTTTTTGACGGAAAAAATCTTTCTTCTGTAATCCGCTTTTTAAGCACTCTTCTACCAGGTTTAACATTTTTCTATTTTCGCTCATGATTTGTTTTTTGGCAAAACTCAGGAAAATGATGGGGTTAGGCAAGATGCAGTTGGTCGGGGGGATACTTTTTACAATTTATTTAATTTCATTCTTTTTTAATCAATTGTTCTAAATAAAGAATCCTGCATGCTTTAAAATATTTCAATTTCATTTTATTGAAAATCAACTTTTATACTTTCTCCCATTCCATTTTCCTGTATAATAGGTACTATATAAACACCTGTTCTATCAAGTGTTATTACTTTGTTTACCGTATCCCCAAAAAAATCAGAAAACACAAGTCTTCCCTGAAAATCATAAATGAAATTTCTGCAGAACCTTCAATGTCTGTTAGTGTGAATGTGCCATTAGATGGATTAGGAAATGCATGGATATAATTTTTTCTCTTTAAAGGATTTACCAGAGGTGTTATAAGTTTGATTTCAACTATTACCAATACATACTTTAATTTTATAAACATACGATATAAAACAATTATGTTTTTGGACAAAAAGTTTAGTATATGTGACTTTCAAAGGAAAAAAAGCAACTAAAATTTAAGAAAGGATATTATAGTAGGATGGCATTTCAATTAATTAACTATTATCATTTTGCCCCTACTTAATATAAGATCTTTACTGCAAATCTTATAAAAGTAGATGCCAGGAAGGAGATTATTTCTTTTATAGGAAATTTTTATACTTCCATTGTCATCAAAAGTCAGATCTTTTTTCTGATATACAATAGGTTGATGAGCTGATTTTCCTGTAAAATCATAAATATATAATTGTAAATTTTCATTGATAATATACTCTGTTTTAATTTCAATATTTGTAAATTCACTAAATGGATTTGGATATACATTGTCCTGAGCGTTATTAGTTGTAAGTTCATTTACAGAACTATATATACATGCAGGACTGTAATAATCCCCTGGAGATCCACCAGGGCATCCATCAAACCAATTTAAAGGAGAACACAACAATTCATCTTTATCTAGTAATTCTAATGTTATGGTATTGGTTCCTGCTTTTGTAGGCCAGGGAGATTGATTATTATAAAACATTGAAATGTAAATTTTTCCATTTTCATCATATAATTTTAGTACTTCATTATGACTTCTTATTCCAAACTCGAAAGGTTTTAATACATTCAATACATCAGGGTAAAAATCATTAAATTTATTTCTTCTGGCTAGTAATAAATGCTCATCAGGTTGGATAATTGTATTTGCAGGTATTATAAATTCATTTGTATCCTTTCTGTTTTTAAATATCCAGTTGGAAACATCTATGGGATCATTGCTAACATTTCTTATTTCTACCCAATCACCTGCATTTAAAGGAATAGAAGAGGAGTGGTTCACTTCACTAAATACTAATTTATTTTGACACTCTTTAAATGAGCTTCCGGGAGATCCTAAAATGCAACCTGCAAACCAGTTTTCGCCTTCATTAAGATCACCTTCTGGATTCACTAATTCAAGTGTTTTTCCATGTCCATCTGGAGTTTTTGGAAAAGGAAGGCTATCTCTATAAATTAGCTCTTGAAATAAAATTTGATCACCATCATAAAGCCTGATGGTTTGGCCTTTACCGCTTAATCGGAAAACAAAAGGTCCTAGAAAATCAACTGATGGATAAATTTGTTGAAATTTTATATTATCTTTGCAAATTACTATTCTTTTATCTGCTTTAATTTTAGTTTCTTGAGGAATTTGGTAAAACTCATTAAATTTTTCTCCCTGTAAAACCCAGCCTGATATATCGATAGTACTAGATCCGTAATTCCATAGTTCTATCCAATCTTCCGAATCCATACTTTTATCCGATTTATAATTAATTTCACTAATAGTAATTTTTGGATTTTGAGCCAGGGGTTGATTAGGAAATATTAATAAAAAGAATAGAACTAATTTAAATGAAAAAAGCAGAGAAGTGATTTTCATAATAATCTTTTGTTTTTTAGTCTCATTTTTGAATTATTATTTTTTTTGTCTCAAAAAATTCTTCATTTTCTATTTGTAAGAAGTAAATACCTTCATTAAGGGAAGTGAAATCGATGTTTTTAAAGTTTAATTCATCGCCAATTAAGAGTCTTTCGGTATATAATATAGCACCAGAGACACTAAATACCCGAATAAAAGTTATTCCTGAATTATTTATTTTTACCTTAAAAAGTCCGTTGTTTGGATTTGGATAAATATCAAAGTTTTTCCTTTTAAATTGTTGTTCAGATTCATTGCATTCTTTAAAAGTAACTTGTGTAGTGGCTTTACTTGAGCAACCATTATCATTAAAAACAGTAACTGTATTGCTAATTGTCCCTGTATTGCCAAAACTATTTAAAGTTATGCTGTGATTTGTAGACCCATTTGACCATAAATATGAAGCAAAATCTTTTCCAGGACATAAAGTAATAGCGTTTTGAGAACACACTAAAGTATCTTTTCTAAGAAGAGGTTGAGGAAATTGTTTATTTATGGAAATGCTGGTTGTTGGAAAATAGGAGGTAAGAAAATATAAATTATTATTGTTTTCATTGTACTCATAAATAGCAAAATAATAGGTGCTATTAAAATCAATTTTAATTGTTACGTTATTAGAAGCTCCTTTATAAACTACATAATTATCATCTCCTAAATTTTCACCTTCACCATAATTTGCATTTGCAATGTAATTTATTTTGTTTCCGGGAATTGCATTTACAGATTGTTCTTTCCTTGCAATAATAAGCCTTCCTTTTCCATTGCCGTTAGTCCATGATAATTGAATAAGATTGCATTTAACATTTACTGCATCTAAAAAAGAAGAGGATGTTGATGGGATGGCAGGAGTAAGGGCCCAGATAGGGTCATGTGTTTTGCTGCTTTCCGCATTGCATTCTTCAACTAAAAATCTGAAAATTAATATTGTGAAGACAATTAATATAAATTGGAATTTCATCATTTAGTGGATTGTTTAAATTTCCTTTACTAACAAATTCCTTAATTTTATTTAAAAAATTATACCTTTTTCATTATATCTTTCCTTAAACCCACTGCTATAAGTGATACAGTTAAAATCGATGATTGAAATACTGTGGAGCTCTATTCACAGAATGCGAATTATTCTAAACATTTGTTTAAATTATATCTTTCCTTAAATCACAGCGATAAGTGATACAGATAAAGCCTTATGATTTAAATAATGTGGAGCTCTATTCACAGTATGCGAAATATTCTAAACATTAATTCTTATAAATAATTAAGTGAAAGTGATTTGATCAAGTGATCATGTTACTTATATTATTTACATTCCTTAAACTGATTAAACAAAGAAATGAACGGCAAGATTTTTTATGAGAAATAACAGGAAGTTTAATTTTTATTGCACCCAATCATATGAAAAAAAAATATCTTTTAATTATAATTCTTGCATTTATTTCTTTACAAGGGTTTTCTCAAATTGTAATTAATGAAGTTTCTAATAAAAACCTTAATACAATATTTACAGAAGAAGATGAGGCAGATGATTGGATTGAACTTTATAATTCAGGATCAACTTCTGTTAATATGAAAGATTGGTTGATTTCTGACAAGGAAAAGGAGCTTAATAAATGGGTTTTCCCTGAAGTTATTATTCCTGCCGGGAAGCATTTATTACTTGTTGCCTCTGGAAAAGACATAAGAACCACCCCTGTTCATCATTGGGAAAGTGTGATTTATAGTTATGATACCTGGAAATTTTTTGCAGGAACAACGGAACCTCCTGTTGATTGGAATAAAACAGATTTTAATGACACTTCTTGGCCCACAGGTTATGGAGGATTGGGCTATGGCTCTCAAGATACCTGTCTAAAAACAACAGTTGCTTTTGGAACTACTTCAGTCTATTCAAGAGGAGTTTTTAATATTATTGATGCAGAAAAAATTACCAGGGCAGTTTTGCACATGGACTTTGATGATGGGTTTATTGCTTATTTAAATGGAGTCGAAATTGCAAGAAAGAATATGAATGGGCCAAAATCAACTTATAATTCTCTTGCCTCAGACTGGCATAATCCAGTTTTATATTTAGGGGAAGTGCCTGATTCATGGTACCTGGAGCAAAATTTAGTAAAATCATTGCTTAAGCCTGGAAAAAACGTATTGTCAGTACAGGTACATAATGTTAGTGAGTTCTCAAATGATTTATCTTCCAACGCTTTTTTTAGCATTGGCCTTTCTGATTCTGATTCTGATTATAAATCCTTGCCTGGATGGCTTAAACTAAAAGGGGGATTCCTACATACAAACTTTAAATTATCCACAGGGGAAGAATTGTTTTTAAGCAATTCTCAAGGAAATGTAGTTGACTCTTATATAATTCCTCCTCTTCAATTAGATCAATCCATTGGAAGGAAACCTGATGGAAGTGCAAACTGGTGCTTTTTTTCTTCACCTACACCTGAATCATCAAACAACAATTCAAACTGTTATCAGGGATATGAACCAGTTCCAGTATTTTCTTTGAATGCCGGTTTTTATCAAGCTGATCAAATAGTAACTATTACAACTCAATCACCCACATCTGTAATTAGGTATACTTTAAATGGAAATGTTCCAAAATCAAGCGATCCTGTTTATTCATCTCCTTTGCACATTAACAAAAACACGGTAATTTCAGCAAGATGTTTTAGTACAGTTAGTAACCTGCCAAGTAAAACAGTAAAGGGAACTTATTTTATTAATGAAAATATTACACTACCTGTTTTTTCTATTTCTACAGACTCAATGAATTTGTGGGGATGGGAAACGGGCATATATGTAAAAGGGCCTGGTGCTTCAGCCGATTTTCCATATTTTGGAGCCAATTTTTGGAAGGAATGGGAAAAGGAAGCACATATAGAATATTTTGATAAAGATAATGTACGTCAGGTTGCAATGGATGCTGGTATTAAAATTCATGGAGGATATTCACGAGGATTTGCACAAAAAAGCTTGAGGATTCATTGCAGAGGTAGTTATGGAACTTCAAGAATAAACTATCCACTTATCCCAGATAAAGAAGACATATTATCCTATAAAAGAATTATTTTAAGAAACGGTGGGCAGGATTTTTATAAAACAAGATTTAGAGATGGTCTAATGCAAAGATTAGTAAAAGACGCTAAACTTGATTACATGGCATATGAACCTGCAGTACTATTTGTTAATGGAGCCTATTGGGGGCTTATAGGCACAAGAGAAAGAATTGATAAACACTATCTAGAAAGCAATAATAATATTGATCCGGAAAAAGTGGATATTCTTAAATATCATGGGTATATGCAAGTTAAAGAAGGTTCTGATTCCGGATTTATTAATATGCGCAAATTTGTTATAAATGGAAATAGTCAAACTTCTGAATATTATGAACAGGTAAATAATTTACTCGATCTTGAAAATTTCGCAGACTTTTTTATTGTAGAAACTTTTTATTCCAATGTTGATTGGTTGGGAGATGGAACAGGAAATATGAGAATGTGGAGATCTCAGGAACCAGGAGGGAGATGGAGATATATTCTTGCTGACTTAGATTTTGGATTAGGCCTAAGAACAGGAAGTTTACCAAGTCATAATATGTTAGCAATTGCCAGGGATCCTAATGATTCAAATGTGCATTCCGATCTGTTTAATAAAATGCTTAGCAATGTTCAGTTTAAGAATTATTTCATAAACAGATATGCTGATCTTATGAATACTATGCTCCATATTGATAATATTAAAGGGATAATACCAGAATTTAAAATTCCAATAGAGCCCGAAATTCCAAGACATGTTGCCCGCTGGTCTTACGGGAAATCTGATTGGTACAATGCTTTGGATCATTTTGAGAACTTTGCAGAGGAAAGAATAGATTTTGCCAGAGAACATGTGCAAAGTGGGTTTGGGCTTGTAAAACAAGTTGAAGTTACTTTAAATGTTGTTCCTGAAGGTGCTGGTCAAATTAAAATCAGCACTATTATTCCTGACAGTCTACCTTGGAAGGGGATTTACTTTGATGGAGTACCTGTAACTATTACAGCCATGCCTAATGAATGGTTTACTTTTAAATACTGGGGCCAAAATGGTCTTTTAAATCAAGATCCCAATGCTGAAATTACTCTTAATTTAAGCTCTAATGAAACCTTTACTGCTTATTTTGATGGAAGTGTAGACAATAAAGATAATATAAATACACCTTTTCATTTAACAGCCGTTCCTAATCCGGCAATGGAAAATATGATTATAAATATCTATTCCCCTGATGATAATAATGAAATGCTTTCTTTTGAAATATATGATTTAACAGGTAAAAGTATCCAAACAAGCAAATGCAGAAAAAACAGTCAGATTGTTTTAAATAAAAAAGATTTTAGAAGTGGTATCTATCTTATAAAACTTAGTAATGACAGTTCTTTTTTAACTAAAAAGATTGTTTTTAATTAGGTAAAGAATAGTTTAAAATTCAGGATATTCAAGCTCTTTAAAAAATTGGATTTAATTAGATAATGAATATTTTATAAAATTCAGAATATTCAAATTCTTTAAGAATTTATTTCAGATAAATAAGGTGAAGTACTGAAAAAGGATTAAGTTTTTGAATTATATCCGAGTAAACCTTTATATTCTAATACTATGAATTTAACCTTTTGTTTTTTTTTTATTTTTCAATTCTTTAAAACAATCCTTTAGTGTTTTTTTAGATTTTTCATAAAGTTCAGGTATGCCTTTATCCATTTTAGATAAAAGAAATTGAACTTCAGGTAGAAATTTTTTTGCAAATTCCTTATTGTTTTTTGTAATATCAACAGTATTATCTATGGAATCTGCATATTTAACCGTTTGAGCATCAGGGGACGCTTTCATAAGCCTTTCTGCTTCTTTGTTTTTTCTTTTTTCACGGTTAAGTTCGGGGAAATCCTCTTTAATATAAACATCAGTAAGATCCATAACCAATTGTAAAGTTCTATCTGCTAATTTAGGATCCATTATTTCTTTTAAAAATATTTTTAATTCATGTTCTGAAACAGAAGTATCTTCCAATACAT
>JALYPI010000290.1 GCA_030856445.1 Bacteroidota bacterium | reverse complement strand
ATTATGATTTTCTTTCTGCTTATTCTGCAGTTAACCAGGGTCATTGTCACCCTAAAATAATAAATGCTTTAAAAGAACAGGCTGAAAAACTTACCCTTACTTCAAGGGCTTTTCACAATGATGTTCTAGGGCAATATGAAAAATATATTACTGAGCTTTTTGGTTTTGATAAAGCCTTACCAATGAATACAGGAGCAGAGGCAGTAGAAACAGCAATTAAACTTTGCAGGCGCTGGTCTTATGAGAAAAAGGGAATACCCGAAAATGAGGCGGTGATAATAGTTTGTGAAAAGAATTTTCATGGCAGAACAATTTCAGTTATTTCTGCTTCAACCGATAAAGGGGCAAGAAAGAATTTTGGTCCTTTTACTCCTGGTTTTTTAGTTATCCCATATAATGATTTGGAAGCTTTAAAAGAGGCATTGAAAGATAAAAATATTGCTGGTTTTCTTGTTGAGCCAATTCAAGGTGAAGCAGGTGTTGTTGTGCCTGATCAAGGATATTTGACTTCCTGTGCTAAACTTTGCAGAGACAATAACGTTTTGTTTATTGCAGATGAAATACAAACTGGTATTGCCCGTACAGGTAAAATGCTTGCCTGCGATCATGAGAATTTAAAGCCAGATATATTGATTTTAGGAAAAGCATTATCAGGTGGTGTATTGCCAGTTTCTGCTGTACTTGCCGATGATGAAATTATGCTTTGTATTCGTCCAGGCGATCACGGATCTACATTTGGAGGAAACCCTCTGGCAGGTGCAGTAGCTATTGCCGCCCTGGAAGTTGTGAGAGAAGAAAACCTTGCTGAAAAAGCAGAAAAACTAGGTCAAGTTTTAAGACAGGGGTTAAAGGATATGAACTCCCCATTAATCACAGTTATAAGAGGAAAAGGTTTACTGAATGCTATAGTAATCAAAGAAACCAAAAGCGGAAAAAATGCTGCTGATGTTTGTTATGCTTTAAAAGACAATGGATTGCTTGCTAAACAAACTCAAGGGGACATTATTCGTTTTGCCCCTCCACTTGTAATTACTGAAGAACAGATTAAGGAATGCCTTAGTATTATTAAAGACACTTTGGCTTCTTTTGAAGAGTAGTAATGTTTATATGATTTAAGTAAAAAAAGCGAGAACATTATGTTCTCGCTTTTTGTTTTATCTAACTGGAAAAAGCAAAGTAAAATAGCAGCGATCTAAAATGCTTAAAATTTATTCAGGAAAAACCTCTACATTATCCATTTTGCAAATAAAGCCTGTATTGGGAAAAGAGCTTGCTTGTTCATAGATGATGAATTCAATTGCGGTACCTGCTGCCGTTATAGTATCTGAATAAGTTCCCTCTTTATAGCGTCTTTCACCATAACTGTTTCCTATGGCACAAATTATTGCAGCCCTTGAACTGTCTGATTGATTTAATTGAGCCCCACCTATATAACCATTGCATTTGCTTAAAGTATAACCTATTATATACCTTTGGCCGGGAATTAATCCAAGTTCTTGAATTATACTTCCACTCGACTGTAAGGAAACTAATTCTGCACTTTGGCTTTCAGTACTTATATTCCATCGATTTATACTGCTCGATAAGGGGTTGGAAAAATACCAGTAATTTTGATTAATAAAATTGCCGTTTTTTACCAAATTCATTTCTGTTTCTAAAGAAATTCTAAAAATATCACTCAATGAATATATGCCTTGATCAGTTTTGCTGCTTATTTTAATGTTGTAATTTGAGGATGAAGGTAAGGTTGTAGGGATAGACCAGAGAAAACTTCCAGTACTAGGTGTTTGTTCTACAATATTTGCATAAAAAACATTGTCAAGAAAAATATCTATTCGCACATCTTCTTCTATATTATCAGTCCAGGTAATAAGGCTATCACCGCCTTTAACCCAATTGTTAGTTTGAATGTCAGCTATTTTAATGTATTTGGAATCAGAATCACCTGAAATAATAAAAAAATGGCTAAACCCAGAAAGAGTCTTATTGTCATTGCCGGTAATTCTTATCCTGTAATTGGTATCAGGCTTAATACTTTCAGGTATTAACCAAATAAATTCTCCTGAATTGATTTCTGAAATAGATATAATGCTGACAGGATCGTCCTGCTTATAAAGCATAATCTTTAAATTTTCAGCCTTTGTAGTTTCCCATTTAATTGAATAAGCTTCTCCTTTATTTAGCACTGCCCCTGCTTTTGGGGTGGATATAACTATATCATAATTATCATTATAAGGTGGATCGTCCCTTTTACAGGAATAAAGAAGAGTCATGGAAATAACCAGCAAAAGACAAATATTACTCAGAATAATTCGTGGATTAAAGCCCATAATAAAATGCTGTTTTTTACTTAAACTGATAAAAGCTCAGTTTATTTAATTGTTTACCCGGAAGTTTTTAACAAAATAATCAATCCTTATATACTTCTACATTATCCAATTTACACAAAAATCCTGAATTAGGTGCAGCTGCATAATGCTCAATTATATTAAAACTAATTTGTTCAACAATATTTACATAAAAGACTCCATTCAAAAATAAATCTATTTTTACTTTTTCCTCAATATTATCAGTCCATGAAATTAAACTATCGCTGCCTTTAATCCAGTTGTTGTGAAAAAATGCGGCAGGTTTAATGTATTTTGTGGCACTATCGCCATTTATATTAAAATAATGGCTAAAGGCAGTAAGTTCCTGATTTTCCAATCCAGTTATTTTTACTCTGTAGGATGAATCAGGTTTAAGATCATAAGGTACAAGCCAGGGAAAATTTCCTGAATTAGGTTCTGATACGGAAATAATTTGAACCATATTTTGGCCATGAAACAATTCAATTTTTAATTTTTCTGCTTTAGTTGTTTGCCAGGAGATGTTATAAACTTTCCCTTTTTCGAGTTCTGAACGAATTTTAGGAGAAGAAATAGTTAAGGCAGTATCTTTGCTTTTGTAGCTATGGTCTTCTTTTTTGCAGGAAAAGCAAACAATCATAATCAAAAAATAAAAAAGCAAGAGTCTATTCATAGTTAAAAAGTGACAATCGGAGAAAAACAAAATCGCGGTTTTTTATTAGATTATGATTGTAAACTTAAAAAAAATCTAAATATTTCAGTGCTGTTTTTGTTTTATTTAAGCTTTACAGCCCTTGAATTTATGTTAACAGAAATGATTTCAGTTTTAAAAAGTTAAACTTAATATGATTTTTTAAAATTTTCTTCAAAAACATTAACCCACATTGCAAAACTGATGAATTTAAATAGTTTTTTGTTTTCTTCTTTATCTCTTGAGTCAAACATTTTATTGAAATCTTTTTTTATACGTTCAACATCAAGAAACTCTAAGAGCAAAGGGTTGTCGAAAATAGTTTGTATATGAGGTCTGATTTCTGCAATCCAATCGTTATTGGGTGTAACATATCCCATTTTATCTTTTCTGTTTACAATTTTTTCAGGGAGTATATTGTTTATTGCCTTTCTTAAAATCAGTTTCTGAACCCCGTCTTTTATCTTATATGATCCGGAAAGGTTTAATGCAAAGGCTATTAATTCAGGATCATCAGCAAATGGGGTGCGTGATTCTACCGAGTGATGCATAGAACAACGGTCTTCGCATTTTAAATAACTTTTTAATAAGCTGTTATTTAATTCATAAGATAATCTACTATTCAAGCTTACTTTTTCACTTGTAACATCTTTTTTTAATCTTTTTTTATTTTTCTCCAGAAAATCTTTGTTCAGGTATTTTAATTCACTGAAATAATTGAAAAAAATAAAGGATTGTAAGGAAGAAGGCAGCTTGAAAATTCCAAATTGTTTTAAATATTGTTTAATAAAGTAAACACATGATTTTGGAAAACCATTATGGGCTTTTAATTCTATTAAAAGTTGCTTGTATTTTTTATTGTTTAACAATTCACACCAGTAGGCAGGCAGGTGTGAGGGATAACCAGCAAACAATTCATCTCCTCCCTGTCCATCAAGAACCACTTTAATATTTTTTTCCTTTACCAGCTGCATCACTCTATATTGAGCATAAGTACTGGTTGACCATATGGGAATATCCTGGCAATAGGTTAAATCTTTAAGGTCTTTTATTAATTCCTGTCCGGTAGGAAATACCCTGTTCCAATTGGATTGCGTGCTTTTAACAACCATTTCTGCCCAGGGACTCTCA
>JALYPI010000165.1 GCA_030856445.1 Bacteroidota bacterium | reverse complement strand
CGTTTATAAATGAAATATTAGAAAATAAGGACAATTTAATTTTAGATTCCCCCTTTGATGCTAGCTTCCAAAGGTCTGCTTCTGCAAAGGCTTCAACTCCCATATTACGAGAATCAGCAACGTTAGTCCTTAAGCGATAAATGGTATAAGTAAGGGAATCTAGTTTTTGCACTGAACCAATCCTATCATTGTACTTTAAATAAAACAAAGAAACATCATAATACAAGAATCCTTTTTTGCTTCCTCTTATTCCCATATCTGCACTGTATCCGGTTTCATCTTGTAAATTTGGATCTACTCTGAAGTTGGGATTCACTATTCTCATGTCACTGAAATTTATAGAGCGGTAATTTTGAGATACATTGCTGTATAGCTCCAGGCCAGAAGGATATTTATAGCTGAATCCGAGTCCTGCAAGTGTGAATGAACGGGTGTTTGCTCTTTGCTCTTCATTGGTTGCAGAAAAAATAATATTGTTGCTTAAATCCCTGTAGGTTTCTTTATAGTAACCATCAGAATTTGTGGAAATGTATTCATATCTTAATCCTGGAGTTATATTAAACCTTTCAGTGATTTGAAAAACATTCTCAGCAAACAAAGAATAATTCGTACTGGGAAAATGATAATGGGAATGTTCAAGATTATCCGGGTTTAAATAGTTAAAATCAGGTCCTTTTTCACTGTTTGCAAAGCCCTGCATCCTATTTGTAAACCCTTTGTAATATCTCCCGCCAACTAATAAATTGCTGAGAAAGCCAAAAGTGCTATAAGTATAAATTACCCTGGTTTCATTTCCTATGTTATTAAACTCATCAATCAATAAATCCCTTTCAGTTAAAGGATCTGTTCTGTTAATATTCCCCAAAACACCCAAAGCTTTTCTGTTTGCAATTAATCCAAAAAACCTGTTATTGAGTCTGATTTTATCAGAAATTCTATAATTTAGTTGCAAAGCATACAGATTCCAATCCACAGAAAACCAATTCCTTTCTCTGAATGAAGCTCTTGGGTCAATTGAAAATTGCGCATCTGTTAAGCCTCCTGGCTGCTGGGCCAGATAATTCATATAAGTGTATTCAGCTGTAAGATTAAGGGATTCTGTAAAAGAATATGTGGCAGAAGCAAATGCAGTTTTGGTATTATAATCAGAGTTGGGCCTCCAACCCTCCCCTCCCTTGAGTTGAAGGAAGGTATAATACTTAAATTTGCCAACTGTACCACCCAAACTATTAAAAGAATTATAAAAATTCCAGGAGCCAGCAGTTTGCCTTGAAGTGAGTTGTATCTTTTTATCCTCCGGTGCTTGTTTTAATTTAAAATTAATAAAGCCTCCAAACTGGGTTCCATATTGTAAAGATGCAGCGCCTCTAACAATTTCTATTCTCTCCACAGCTTCAGCAGGAGGAGAATAATAACTTTCCGGATAACCTAATGCATCGGCACTAATATCATAACCATTTTGCCTGGTGTTAAAATTGCTAACCCTGTTGGGGTTTAAACCCCTTCCTCCTATTCCAAGTTGAATTCCCGCACCATCACTTTCCCAAATATTTAAGCCCGCAACTTTAGAGTAAATTTGCCTGGAATTATTGCCGGCAGTATTAGCCGTAACATCTTCCATTATTATTACCTCGCTTTTTTTACCTGCATAAATGGCTGCATTTTCAACATTATTTAGTTTGGAAAGGCCAAAGGTGTTTTCCTTTTCTGCGGCAACTGTTACCTCTTTCAGATCAGATTTTAATTTTTCAAGTTGAATATCTAATTGTTTATCCTCATCTATTTTTATTTCTTTTTGAAAACTTTTATAACCTGAATAAAAAACCACAAGTGTATAATCTCCAGGTTTAATATTATCAATACTAAATTCACCCTTATTATCGGAAAGAGTCTTATGGGTTGTATTTTGAAGAACAATGCTAACTGCAAACATTGGTGTTTTGTTTTCGGAATAAATTTTCCCCTTTAAGTTATGGTGCTGAGCATAAGCCCCAAAGGCAGTTAGCAGGAGAAAAAAGCAAAAGGATATGTGATTTACTATTCTCATCTTTTAAAAGGAAGCACCCAATTACGCGTTGAGAATTGATTGTCTTTTATTTCTGAAAGATTAACATTTGGATCAATAAAAAGGCGACTACCACTTCCGTTTAAAGTAGCGTAACTCTCCACTGTTATTATTGGATTATTAATTCCTTTTTGTTCATATTCTTTCTTTAGGAAATGTGCGTATTGTAAAATCATATCGGGCTGGGTGCTCATCATTTTTTCCTGGTTAGGAGTAAGATAATCACAATTCGATATTTCGTCTGTACCTCCACTTTTAGGATCTTTTACATAAAAAAAAGCTGTACCTGCTTTTTCCATTAGCATTACCCTCCATGAAAACCTATACCCTTCTTCTGTCCAATAAAGATTCCCTGGAAAAAACACGTGTCTGAAAGGAAGCAATATCTGGATAATAAAATGAAGGCAAAATAAAGCTAGAATGATTTTGTTTCCTATAAGAGCTTTTGACACAGGAATAATATTCACTTTCTTAATTTTAAATATATTTCTTACAAAATCAATTATTTTTAAATGAAAAGATTCCGAAAAGAAAATAAGCGTGGAAAGAATCATCACGTATGGGAACATTCCAATGGGAAATAAAATTCTTGTAAAAACATGGAAAACAATTACCGCTACATAAGCAAAGGGTCTGAATCTGGCAGAAAGTAAAAGGAAAGGAATAAAAAGATCATAAATTGCTCCCGACCAGCTAAAGAAATATGCCATCCATTGTTGATCTAATAAACTTCCTATTAAAGGCAATCCGGAATTTGCCGGAAGCCATATTTTCAAAGGCATCGCATTGATTAACCAATCATAATTAAGTTTGGCAAGGCCGGCATAAAAATAAACTATTCCAAGTTGAAGTTTAATTGCATTAATAGTCCAGGCAGGTACTCTCTCTAAATATATAAATGGCCGCCTATAAGCATCAATAGAGAAATATCTGTGAGCTGGTAAAAAAATCATCAGAAAGGCCATTATACTGATAAAGTAGTAATGATTTAGATAATTTGTTTTATCAATTAATTCTATATAAGTAAAGGAAATAAAAAACAAAACGGCTGACGCTCTATAATAAAGACCCAGGGCCATTGAAAGAGCAACAGCTCCCATCAAGGCAAACAACAAATACATAAAAAAGGCAGGAAAGGGCTTAACCCATTCAAAATAAGGGAAGGTGAAAAAGAATTCCGGCTTAATATATAAATCCTCTATCCACCCATTCAAGGCAAACCGGATTACCCCGGCTGCCATCATTAAACCAAATATTATTCTGAAAACAACAAGCGGAGCAATATGGACTGGTTTAAATATAGAATCTTTTACCTTTTCAACAATTAACATAAAGCCTAATCTCCATCATTATCCTGATAAGTAATCAAAACACCAAGAGCAGAGGGCAAGTCTGTTTTTAACAACACTACCATTTTTTGAATTTCTATATAAGCAGTGTTTAGCTCAGGAGAATTATTTGTAATTGCAGTGGATAATGGATTTGGAACAACTGAAACAGCTTTTTTAATTACTGCAAACTGATCCTTAATTGCCGCATCTAAAGTTGTATCATTATGTTTAGCATCTAGATGAATAAGGTTATCATCCAATCCGAATTTATTTTCATCTGTACTGGTAGTACCTAGATAAATTCTTTCAACTGCAGTTAAATGCTCTTTTATTAAATCCATGGACTTGGTGCAATAGTAACCTTCTATTTTCTCTGGATAAAGCGTTCCTAAAGATTTTTTGCCCATGGGAATAGCCAGTTTATTTGTCTTTATTAATTCATAATCATAGTTCAACTGATTTACAAGCATTCCAATTGAACTTCCTACATCATTACCCAAAGAGGTACTAAATGTTGCCACATAATTCCCACCTGATGGTAACCATTGAGTATGGGCATTTACCGCAAGGCTTGTAATTTCTGCAATAATAGTGTTTAAATATTGCTTTCTTTTTTCAGAATGCTCATCTGTAGTATAAAGTACAATTATTTCTGATGATGCAAGTGGATAATACAAAAGATAATCAATGGCAGGAAAACCTTTTGCTGATAAATTGGAGGCAGTTGCTAAATTATAACTTCCTGCTCTTATGTTATTATTAATTTTACCTGTAT
>JALYPI010000265.1 GCA_030856445.1 Bacteroidota bacterium | reverse complement strand
GGAGATATGAGCTTTGCTTCTGCCTTAACTTATGATTTTGAAGTTTATGCTGCCGCCCAGCAAAAATGGCTGGAGGTAAGTTCAGTATCTAATTTTGAATCCTTTCAATCCAACAGGCTTAAACTTCGTTATAAAGAAGCAAATGAAAAACCACAGCTTGCTCATACATTAAATGGCTCTGCACTTGCTTTACCTAGAATTGTGGCAGCTTTACTTGAAAACAATCAAACCTCTCAAGGAATTATTATGCCTGAAGCCATAAGAGCATACACGGGTTTTGATAAAATAAGTTAAGAAGAGATTAAAACATAGCAAGGAAAAAAACGTTATTTTTTTCTGTAACTTTATAGTGATGCGAATATTATTATACCAGATTGTATTGCTGTTTTTTGTTCTTGCTGCTTTTTCCTGCACCAAAAACAAACATTCCGTAGAAATCAGGAGCTTGGATAGTCTTTATAAAGCTATCCTTATTGTTGAAAAAAAAATAGTGGAAATTGATTCTTCGTATGTAAATAGGACTTATGAGGAAATTGTGAGAAACGTAAAATTTGTTCAGCAGGACTATAATGGCACTTTTGATGAAAAGGAAGTAGAATTATTTAATGAATACAAAAATATACGTATACCTATAAATAGTTTTCATCTTAATTCAGCAAACTTATTGCAAGAGATTGATTTTACTAAAAATCAGTTAAAACTCTTGGCTGAGGATATGAGAAAAGGTAGTATATCAGAAGAAAGAGCAAAAGAATATTTTAGTGACGAATATTTAACTGCAAACAAAATCCATGAGAATTCTGTAATGTTAGTGGATTCTTTAAATGGTGCGTTAAAAGAATTTCAGGAACTTCATCCCAGAGTACAGGAGTTCATAAAAAATATTGTTAATAATCAAGTTCCTTAAAACTAATGAATAAACCCTTAATAATAGGTATTCTATTTGTTTTTATGCTTTTGCATTCATCCTTGCAGGCACAAATCAATGAACCTGATACTGCTATTGAAACTCTTGACCCTAAAGGCTCAGATGAACAATTGGCAGTGCATTATTTCCAAAACAGAGAATTTGATAAAGCAGTTATTTATTATGAAAAACTATTTGAAGATAGAAAACTGGATTTCTATTACGGCTATTATTTAGATTGTTTGATTGAATTAGAAGAATTTAAAAAAGCGGAAAAAGTTGTTAAAAAGCAAATTAAGAAATTCCCTCAAAAGCTGAGTTATCAGGTTGATCTGGGTTATGTTTTAATTAAATCGGGTGATATTTCTAAAGCTAAAAAAGAATATGAAGTTGTAATAGCGGAACTCTCACCCAACCAAACACAAATTTTTGAAGCGGCAAATGCATTTATTAAACGAAAAGAACTGGATTATGCCTTACAAGTCTATGAAAAAGGAAGAAAGCTATTAAAAAATTCCTATCCTTTTAGCTTTGAAATAGCTGAAATATATTTTCAAAAAGGCGATATGGAAGCAATGATTAATGAATATCTTGATGTGCTTTTAATTAATGATGCCTACATACAACAGGTTCAAAATTACCTGCTTCGTGTGTATGGTTATGAAAACAGTATTTCAACAGGAGACGAACTTGTTAAAAATCAACTCTTAAGAAGAATACAAAAACATCCTGACAAAACAGTGTATGCTGAAATGCTAATTTGGATGTATATTCAGGAGAAAAATTTTAATGCTGCACTTATTCAAACCAAAGCTTTGGATAAGAGGTTGAAAGAGGATGGGGGAAGATTAATCACATTGGCTAAAACGTGTGTCTCTAATCATGATTATGAAACAGCAGTAAAGGCATATAATGCAGTGATTGAAAAAGGGAAAGAAAATTATTATTACATAATTTCTAAAATTGAATTGCTGGAGGTTTTAAACAAGAAAATTACTGAGCAAGCTTATTACTCACCAGAAGATTTAATAACATTAGAAAAAAGCTATATTTCTACCCTTGAAGAACTTGGAAAGTCAGCTAAAACTGCACCCTTGTTAAAAGGTTTGGCTTATTTATACGCGTTTTACCTTTATGATATAGATAAGTCTATCGCTTTACTTGAAGAGAGCCTTAAAATGCCTGGAGTGACAAGCCATTTTATGGCTGAAGTTAAATTGCTTCTTGCCGATATCTTGCTTATTACCGGAGATATATGGGAAGCTTCTCTTTATTATTCTCAAGTGGACAAAGCTTTTAAACATGATCCTTTAGGAGATGAAGCCAAACTGCGAAATGCAAAAATTTCATATTATACAGGAGATTTTGCCTGGTCACAAGCCCAATTAGATGTGTTAAAAGGTTCTACTTCCAAATTGATTGCAAATGATGCCATGAAGCTTTCTTTATTGATCACAGATAATTCCACTGTTGATACAACAATGCTTCCCCTAGAAATGTATGCAAGAGCAGAATTGTTGTTTTTTCAAAATAAACAGGAAGAGGCCATTGCAACACTTGATTCTATTAATATCTTATTCCCGGCACACGCACTTTCAGATGAAATTTTATTTAAAAAGGCAGAAATTATGGCAAAAAAGCAGGATTTTGTCACTTCAGCCAAATACCTTAAAAAAATTGTTGATGCCTACTCCTATGATATTCTTGCAGATGATGCTTTATTTAAACTGGCTGAAATATACCAGTTTAGGTTAAATGATTTAGAAAAAAGCAAAGAGTACTATCACAAACTGATGGTAGATTATCCTGGTAGCACATTAACAGTTGAAGCAAGGAAAAGATACAGAGAGTTAAGGGGAGATAAATTGAATTGATCATAGCACCTTTTGGGAGTTTTACACCTATTTTATACAAATTAAGTAAAAATGATAATTTATAACATAACAGTTAACATAGAAAATGATGTGCGTGAGGAATGGCTAACGTGGATGAAAAATGTTCATATACCCGATGTTATGAAAACGGGACTTTTTATTGAAAACCGTATTTTAAAAGTGCTTGTTCAGGAAGAGTCCGGAACTACCTATTCTATTCAATATACTTGTGAAAAAATGGAAGATCTTGAAAAATATCAGCAAGAATATGCTCCTCGTTTGCAAAAAGAACATACCGATAAATACAAAGGAAAGTTTGTTGCCTTTCGCACTTTACTTGAAGTGATTAATTAATGGAAAAAGTAAGAGCCAAAAAACATCTGGGCCAGCATTTTTTAAATGATGAAGATATTGCCAAAGAAATAGTTGATAGCCTTTCATTAAAGGGGTATAATAAAGTAATGGAAATTGGCCCTGGAATGGGTGTGCTTACAAAATACCTTGTTCAAATTAAAGAAATTGAGCTATCGGTTATTGAGCTGGATAGAGAATCAATTGTATATCTGGAAAACCACTTCCC
Organism: Bacteroidota bacterium; assembly: GCA_030856445.1. Lineage (GTDB taxonomy): Bacteria > Bacteroidota > Bacteroidia > JACCXN01 > JACCXN01 > JACCXN01. Next base: position 3,202 of record JALYPI010000265.1, on the reverse strand, counting down.
AGAATTAAATAAGCGTATTATTTCTGCTGATTTTTTAAAATTCCCAACAGAAGATTATTTTAATGAACCTTTTGCTATTATAGGAAATTTCCCTTATAATATTTCTTCGCAAATTCTTTTCAAAGTACTGGAAAATAAAGAAATGGTTCCTGAAGTTGTTGGAATGTTTCAAAGAGAAGTTGCCCAGAGAATTGCCTCAGCACCAAAAAATAAAGCATATGGAATATTAAGTGTGCTTTTGCAGGCTTATTATGATATTGAATATTTATTTACGGTAAACGAAGATGTTTTCACCCCTCCACCCAAGGTGAAATCTGCAGTTATAAGAATAAAGCGAAATAACCGTGAAAAACTGGACTGCGATGAAGTTGAATTTAAAAAGGTGATAAAAATGGGTTTTAATCAAAGGAGAAAAACACTTCGAAATGCCCTTAAAGCCATGCTTCCAGAAGATAGAGAATTAATTGATAATTCTGGTTATCTTCAAAAAAGAGCCGAAGAACTATCTGTTGAAGATTTTGTTACTTTGACTAATTTGCTACAGGTTAAATAAATAGCTTTAAGTGAGATTGTTTTTTTAATTTTTTCTCACTTTTGAGGCTCAAATAAAGTAGTTAAAAATGAAAAATATTTTGTTTCTCGATTCCCTGCATCCATATCTTGAGGATGAACTTCGTGAAAAAGGTTTTAATGTTATATCCGATTTTTCTTCTTCAAAACAAGAAATAGAAAAAATACTCCCTCAATTCGATGGCATAGTTATAAGGAGCAGGTTTAAGTTAGACAGCGCTTTTTTAGATAAAGCTGTGAATTTAAAATTTATTGCAAGAGGCGGAGCCGGCCTTGAAAATATTGATGTTGCTTACGCAGAAAGCAAAGGAATAAAATGCATTCATGCTCCTGAAGGAAACAGGGATGCTGTAGGAGAACATGCAATTGGTATGCTACTTTCCTTGTTCAATAATTTAATTCGGGCAGATAAACAAGTAAGAGAAGGTGTTTGGAAACGTGAGGAAAACAGAGGCATTGAGCTAATGGGTAAAACAGTTGGCCTAATAGGCTATGGCAATACCGGGGGAGCTTTTGCCCGCAAATTAAAAGGTTTTGATGTTAAAGTATTAGCTTACGATAAATACCGGATAGATTACACGGATGAATATGCAACTGCCGCTTCTGTGGAACAGATTAATGAAGAAGCAGATATTCTTAGTATTCATCTGCCTTTAACGGGGGAAACTCAATACTTAGTAAATAGCAATTACCTTAATAATTTTAGAAAAAATATTTTTCTTATAAATACTTCAAGAGGTCCGATAGTAAATACAGAAGATTTGGTTGAAAGTTTAAAATCAGGAAAAGTAATGGGAGCTTGCCTTGATGTATTAGAGTACGAGGCAGTTTCTTTTGAAAATTTGGATAAGGATCAATTGCCGGAAGCTTTTCAATTTTTATCTAAAAGCGATAAGGTTCAACTCTCCCCGCATATTGGAGGTTGGACGCATGAATCCAATTACAAAATAGCAACAACTTTATTTAGCAAGATTATCAGGTTGGATAATTAAACATATTTGAAATGTCCTAGTTAATTTAATTAGTAATTATTTTGTTTTAACTTTTGGTCTTTTTCACATTCAAATTAAAGCCTAATCCAAAAGAAATCCGTAATTCATCTAATGAAATAGGATAAGGGGCGTTTGAAAGGTATTTCCCATTTATATACTGTGTATTTATAAACAAGTGGAAATATTTTGATGCAAAATAATTAAAGCCCAGCGAAACAGATAAAAGAGGGTTTATAGTAGTATTATAGGAATTTAGATTTTCATCAGTATTGTAAAACCCCCTCTGAGCTAAAGAAAAAGCAGCCCCTGGTTGAATAGAAATATAAGGATCGAAAATATTGTTTTTTAATAAGTGATAAGAAACACCTGCAAAACTAGAGTGATTGTATTTGAAAAAATGATTGCTCATCATTGAACCTAAAAAATAATAGGATTCACCTTTAATAGATATTTGTTCACTAAGAAAGTATTCAAGGTCTCCGCTTAAATAGATATGAGTTACTTTATAATGCAACATGTTTCCGGTTGATAAAGTAGTTTGTGCACGCAAAATCCCATCTTTAGAAAAAGCAATTTCTTGCCCTTTCACAGAAAAGCAAATTACTACTGCAAGTATAACAATGAATAAATGTAATTTCATTTTTAAAAAAATTAAATAAGGCTTAAATTTCGTCTGTTTTAACCGCCCGAGCCTGAATAAATGAACAGAAAAAAACACCTTCAGGATTATTGGCAATTGCTTGAAATTCTTTTTTTACTTCATCTATGCTTTGTGTTGTAATTAGTCCAGATTGCAATAAGTTGGGAGCAGCACTTAATAATAATTCTGTCCAATACTCAAGAGTTTTAATTTTGGCATTAGGATCCCTGTTATCTGCATGAAAATATTTAGTCTTCATGCAGATATTGCTAAAACCAGCAGAAGTTAATAAATTCCCTAATTTGGCTCCTACAAAAGGATCTCCACCTGATTTTTCCTGAAATAAATTATACTGGTTCCAAAAATATCTGATGTGTGGAGTGTCGGGATGAGTAAAAAAAGTAGAATTGAAAACTTCTGAAGCGTACAATACACCTCCTGGTTCCAAAACTCTGAATGCTTCCTTTAACACTTGTTTAGGACAACTTACATGTTCAAGCACCCAGCATAAAAAAACACCACCAAAAGCAGCGTCTTCAAATTCCATGGTCTCTGCAGACATATGGCTTAATTTAAACCTGTTATTTAATTCGGATTTCTTATTAAGATAATAATCTGCTGTATGTAATTGTTGTATTGAAGAATCAATTCCGGTAATATGAAGATTAGGAAACCTGTTGAGTAAAATGGCAGATTGAGCACCTACACCCGTACCGATTTCCAATAAGTTTTTTACAGAAGACAAATCAATATCTGAATAAACTAATTCTTCTAAAAATAATGCCTGCTCAACAAGTCTTTGTTGTTCTTTCTCTGAATACCCATGCAGGTACATACTTTCTACCATAAATTTGCAACTGATATGTTAAGGCTTACAGTAAATAATAAATGACCTTCTAAGGTTAAATTTTTATGGTGATCATCTTTAATATAAAGATATTTTTTTCCATTGTTCTCTGAAATTCCAGTATGAATATCATTTCCAAGGTGGCTCATATAC